>NZ_JBMOWO010000068.1:0-50888 GCF_049310525.1 Pseudomonas sp. GZD-222 | reverse complement strand
CCCCCCCCCCCCCCCCCCTCTCTCCCCCCCCCCCCCCCCCCCCCCCCCCCCCCCCCCCCCCCCCCCCCACCAGGGGGAGACAGCAGGCGAAAAAAAACCGAAGCCGTTAAAGGCTTCGGTTTTGTCTGGCATCAGCGCAGGGCTCAGGCCGGGAACAGCTCGCTCAGCTTCATCGACAGCATCATGTCGCCTTCAACGCGCAGCTTGCCGCCCATGAAGGCCTGCATGCCGTCGGTTTCGCCGCTGACGATACCCTTGAGGGTTTCGCTGTCCAGCACCAGGGTGCAGTTGGCGTCGGCGTTTTCGCCTTCCTGAATTTCACAGGTGCCATCCTTGACGATCAGGGCGTAGTGCTTGTCTTCGTCAGTGATGTTGAAACCGAAGACCAGGTCCAGACCGGCAGCAGCGGCAGGGTTGAACTTGGCTTTCATCGCTTCGACGGCTTTTGCTACTTCGCTCATGGTGTGTTCCTTATTAAGTGATTACGGCGACCGGTGAAGGCCGCCACGGGCCGGGACTCAACGATAGGTGATGAGCTCCGGCACCTTCAGCAGCTGCACATGGGCTTGGCTGTTGAAGGAAGCCAGGGTCACCTCGCGGCCACGAAACTTCAGTTGGCTGAGCGAGGTGTTGATGATCTGCCAGTTCAGCTCGAAAGCCTGGCTGGCAGTGATACGGGTAACCAGGTGGAGCAGGGCGGTGATGGTGCCACCTGAGGTGAAAATCGCAATATTGTCGCCGTTGTCGGCCTGCTGCAGTACGCGCTGCAGGCCCGTGTTCACGCGGTCGACAAAGCCTTGCCAGGATTCCTGGCAGTCGCTTGGGTGTTCGCCGCCGTGCCAGCGCTGAATGAGCAGGGCGAACAGGCGCTGGAACTCCCTGCGGTTCTGCGCACCGTTGCGCAGGATATGCAGGGCTTCGGGCTCTTGTGGCAGCAGGCCGGGCAGCAGATCGCGGATTACGGCATCGGCATCGAATTCGTTGAAGGCGCTATCGGTGTCCAGTTCAGGCACCGCGCAACCGGCGTTATGCATGGCCGCCAGGGCCAGGCGCGCGGTATCTTGCTGGCGGCGCAAGTCGCCGGCCAGGCAACGATCAAAGCGTACGCCCAACTGGGCCAGGTGTTCGCCGAGTGCTTCGCTCTGGCGCATGCCCACGGGCGAGAGGACGTCGTAGTCGTCTGCACCAAATGAGGCCTGGCCATGTCGAATCAGGTAGATGCTGCCCACGTCGTGCGCCTGCGGTAAGAATGAGGCCGAGGTTAGGATGCCTCCGGCAGGCTGTCAACGAAAAAACATACAAGCGTTTGAAAAGAGCGTTTGAACTGCATTGCTGGACATTTCCTACGCTGGCAGGGGCAAGGCCGGCTCGGTATGCTTGACTATCGGTTCGCGCCGTTCGGGCGCCGGCATGTTAAGGAGTTACTGTGGAGTTTCTTGCAGAGTACGCAAGCTTTCTCGCCAAGACCGCTACCCTGGTCATCGCGATCCTGATCGTCCTCTCGGCGATCGCCGGGTTGCGTGGCAAAGGTCGGCGTAAGGCCGGCGGGCAGTTGCAGGTCAACAAGCTCAATGAGTTCTACAAGGACTTGCGCGAGCGTCTGGAAAGCAGCCTGCTGGACAAAGCCCAGCTCAAGGCCCTGCGCAAGCAGCAGGCCAAGGCGCAAAAGCAGCAGAAGAAAACCCCCGACGACAAGCCGCGGGTGTTCGTGCTTGATTTTGATGGCGACATCAAAGCGTCAGCCACCGAGAGCCTGCGCCACGAGATCACTGCGGTGCTGAGCCTTGCCACGCCGCGCGATGAAGTGGTGCTGCGCCTGGAGAGCGGCGGTGGCATGGTCCACAGCTACGGTTTGGCCTCTTCGCAACTGGCGCGTATCCGCCAGGCGGGTATTCCACTGACCATTTGCATCGACAAGGTCGCAGCCAGCGGCGGCTACATGATGGCCTGTATTGGCGACAAGATCGTCAGCGCACCCTTTGCCATTCTCGGCTCGATTGGCGTGGTGGCGCAGCTGCCGAACGTCAACCGCCTGCTGAAAAAACATGATGTCGATTTCGAAGTGTTCACCGCAGGTGAGTACAAACGCACCGTGACCGTATTCGGTGAAAACACCGAGAAGGGCCGGGAGAAGTTCCAGGAAGACCTCGACGTCACCCACCAGTTGTTCAAGGACTTCGTCTCGCGTTACCGCCCGCAGTTGCACATCGACGATGTCGCCACCGGTGAGGTGTGGCTGGGCGTTGCCGCGCTGAACAAGCAACTGGTCGACGAACTCAAGACCAGCGACGAATACCTGGGCGACCGCGCGCGTGAGTCGAATCTGTACCACCTGCACTACGCCGAGCGCAAAAGCTTGCAGGAGCGGGTAGGGCTGGCGGCCAGTGGTTCGATCGAGAACACTCTGCTCGGGCTCTGGAGCAAGCTCGGCCAATGGCGCTGAGCAATATGTAACGCCACTGCATAGGGGCAACGCGAGTTTCCTGTACGGCCAACTGACCTACAGGAAACCTCCTATGCAAACCTCTCAAACGATTTCGGTCCCCGGCCTGCATGGCCGTTTCCTTGTCGATCGCCTTCCAGATTGGCTCAAGCACGCCAACGTTGCCGACCTCAAGCGTTGGCGCGAAATTCAGCGCCCAGCCCAGCTGCGTCCTTCTGGATCAACCGCCTGGTTCCTGAATGCCAGCCAGACAGCCCGTCAGACGCTGCTCGACGCTCAGCAAAGCAGCCGCAACTCGGCGCGCGCCTTGGCCACGGCATTGAAAGATTTCCAGGGCCTGGGCGCCTTTGCCGAGCCTTTGCTCAAGGCGAGGCTGAAAGCCGACCTGGGTGTCGAGCTTGACGTCAACACCGCCGAGCTGGTGGAAATTAATCAAGAGTCGATTCTGCTTGGGAGCATGCTCCGGACTATTCCGCGCCGGCAAAGGCTGTTGCAGGCCGCGATGCAGAACTTTGCCGCCGGAGCCGAGTTTCTGGCGGGTAGCGCTTTGGCTGCCAAGGGTGCTTTCGTAATGGAGTTGATACCAGGACTGGAAGGTGCTTATCCACGCTTTCAGTATCGTTACACCAGCAAGCTGGATATCGATCCCACGCGTTTTGCCACCTTGTGTCATGAGCTGGACCTGGGTGGCAAATACCAGGCGCACCTGCGCGAGGTGTTCGAGAATCCCGCCTCTAGCGATGCCATACGCACGTTGTCGATCAACGCCTACAAGGACAACATGCGCCTCGTTGCGCAAACGGCGCTGATGAAAGGCGAAATCTCTGCTTCGGCCCAGCTGATGTTCAACGACTTGCTCGCAGGCCAGTCGGCTCCGCTTCTGCATGACAAACCTGTCATCTGCCAGACGCTCAGCATGTTTGGCTCGCCCCTCGACGGCGTCTTGGTGTTCAGCGCCAATCGGCTAACCAGCGACGAGGTGGAGCCGATCATTGTCTATTTACCCGGTGCACCGCTATATCCACTCAAAGAGTTCGCCTCGGTGGCAGCGTTCAAATTGGACCTGCGGATCAATCTGCTGTTGCCAGGTTACCGAGAGCTGTTTCGTGGGTTTGTGCCCAAGCATGAGCAGGCTCACTTCTTCAAACTGTTGGATGAAAATCTGTACGAGAACGGTCAGCTCAACCACGCTGCCAATCTGCACTTGCGTGATGTGACCATCGAAAGTGAGTTGTTTGGTTTCATGCAAGACCGGCAACTGCAACGCATCAAGGCCAATGCCCGCGACCTTGCAGTACCTAGTGCAGATGTAGACGAAACGGCGAAGAAACAACGCCTGGCTTACTGGGAAAGCATTGGCTTCAATGCGCTCAATGCCGCTGCCTTTTTTCTGCCCGGGCTGGGCGAGGTGATGGCGGTGGTGGCCGCGGGACAACTGGTCAAAGAGATAGTTGATGGTGCGCATGCCTGGGAGGCAGGCGAGCTTGATGAGGCGCTGGCGCATTTCGAGTCAGTTGCGCTGAATGTGGTTCTGGCGGTTGGCCTGGGCACAGCGGGCCATGTTGCGACACCGTTGCAGACCAGCGAACGCGTGGATGGTTTGCTGCGGGTCACACTGCCTGGCGGCGAGCAGCGCCTGTGGAAGCCTGACCTGCTGCCCTATGCACGTGATGTCGAGCTGAGCAACAGCGTCCCTGATGACAAGGGGCTCTATTACCTTGAGGGTAAAACTTACATCCATGTCGACGGCTTGGCCTGTGAAGTGTCCGAGGGGGCTGACGGCGTCTGGTCGATCCGCCACCCGGACGATGCCCATGCCTATCAGCCGGCCCTTGGACACAACAACCAGGGCACCTGGCAGCTCGTCGGTGAGCAACCTTTGCAATGGCCACGTGAAAAGCTGCTCAGACGCATCGGTGCTGCCACACATGGCTTGTCAGATGAGGTGCTCGAGCAGGCCGCCCGGATCAGTGGCATCGACGATGATGTACTGCGACGTGTGCACCTGGACCATCTGCCGGTGCCGCCGCCGCTCAGGGACACCTTGCAGCGCTTTCAGGTGGACCGTCGGGTAAGCCGCTTGATCGACAGCTTGAGGGACGGTTCAGCGGATGTCGATGGCCTGGATCTGGGGCCAGGCCTGAGCCTGGATTTGCCACGGTGGCCGCAGCGGGTAATCGAGGTCTATGACCAGGCCAACCAGAACAGGGTGCTGGTTCGCTATGGCGCAGACCGCTGGCCGAGCGGGCGGGTTATTCCCATATCGCTGAGGGAGCTGTACGCCAATCAGCTAGCTGACAAGGTGCTGGCGGACCTGACCGAGAGCGAAGCCCTCGACCTGTTTGGTTCCAGTGTCGAGCCTGACAAGCGTCTGGAGGTTCTGCGTTTGCTAATTGCCGAGCGTGCCCAAAAGCACCGTGCTTACATATTCAAGAGTATGTATGAGCACGGGCGTGCACTGCCTTCCGTTGAGCAACAGCGACTGCATCGCGATTTTCCGCTGCTGAGCGATGCGGCTGCGCTGGAGATTATTGCTGCCGCTGACTCCGCTGAACGGACGCAGCTGCAAGCCAGTGATGGGCGTGTGCCGATGCGCCTGGCTGAAGAGGCGCGCGTTTATCAGCGCCAGATTGTCCTCAACCGGGCCATGCAGGGCTTGTATCAACCCAGCCTGGCTAGCCTGGACAGCGATCGTCTGGCCCTGGGGCTGTTGGCCCGGTTGCCCGGCTGGACCGACAGCGTGCGTGTGGAAATGCGTGAAGACACATTGTCCGGTCGCATGCTGGCCAGCGTCGGCATGCCTGAAGGCGAGCTCAAGACCTTGGTGCGCCGTGGAGATCTTTATAGCGCATACGACGCCCAAGGGCTTGAGTTGAGCAAGGACCAGGAGATTGTCGTCTCTTTGCTCAAGGCCCTTCCCGATAGTGAGCGACAGGCCCTGGATATCGAGATCCATGCCGCCCAGTCGTTGCGCATGGCGTTGTATTCGCTTGCTGTGGAGGACCGCGCCTTGGCGGCGATCCAGCTCGGTCAGCAGCCCATAAGGCCGTGGTTTCGTTCACCCTTGCGTTTGGCCGATGGTCGTATGGGGTATCCCTTGGGTGGAGTGGTGGGAGGGCTGGCAGTCGATGGCAGGCTCAATGCACTGTATCCGGAGTTGGGGTCTAGAGGGCTTGCGGCAATGAAGGAGCGTTTGTTGCTGGAGAATCAGACCTTGGGCGACGCCGTTTTCAAACTGGAGGCCGAATACAAGATGCTCCAGCAAACCCTTGAGCAGTGGGAAGCGAATGGCAGTGACATGTTCGAGCGCCATAGCCGCGTAATAGTCAGGCAGCGACTGCTAAACGCCTGGCGTCGAATAGGTGGCCGGCAAAGGTGGGAGTTGCAGCTGGATGGGCTGCTAGTCGAGTCGTTACCGCAACTGACCGCGCGATTCGAGCATATTCGCAGCCTGAACATGGAACGAATGGGGCTGTTGCAAGTGTCTGGTGGATTTCTGCGCTGCTTTCCCAGGCTGCAAAGCCTGTCATTGGAAGCCAATCTGTTGGACGTTATCCCGAGTGAAATTGCATCATTGGCGAGTTTGCAGCATTTGAATTTGAGAGAGGCACAACTGGGCAGCAGCGAAACAATGTTCGAGCCGTTAAGGCTGCTGGTAAGCCTGCGGTCGCTGGAGCTGCAAAGCAACCGAATGCATGACATCCCCAACACAGCGCTGGAGACGCTCGCCAGATTGCCTGCATTGACCCGCTTGAACCTGCGTTACAACCGGGTGGGGCTGCGCAGCGATGGCCTGGCGATCCTGGCCCGTTTGCCGCTACAAGAACTGGATTTGAGCAGCACAGAGCTGGTGCTGGATGAAGCGGGTGCCCAGGTCTTTTCACAATTTGTCCACTTGCAGCGTCTGCAGTTGAGCAGCAACCCCTTGGGACAGGTTCCCGCGCTTGAGAATCTGCTGCAGCTGCGACATCTGACGCTGGATAGTTGCCGATTAGCCGAGTGGCCTGCCGGGCTGACGGCATTGATGAATCTGGACCCCTATCAGTTGCGGATCGTCGATTTGAGCCGTAATCAGATTACACAGCTACCAGAGCTGGCCGCCACTCGCTTCGGCGCCGGCCTACGTAGCAATGCTGATGGCGAGCACAGACTGAACCTGTACTACAACCCACTGGAAGCTCGGAGCATTGCCCGTCTGGGTGAGGTAGGTTCTGAGTTCGAACCTGAAGTTGCAGCCCAGGTACGTCCTGACTTTGCCTGGCTGCAGGGTGCAAGCCAGGCCCAGCGCGAGCTGTTCCATAACCGCAGACATGCCGCGCTACGTGACGTGCTCGGCCGGTTGGCCATGTCCAGTGAGTTCCGGGCCCACCCGGTTGATGTGCGCAAGCGGGTCTGGTCCATGCTCCAGCTGGCCTCAGAGCACACGCAGCTTAGAGTGGAACTGCTCGAGATTGCCGCTGATTATCCGGTTACCTGTGGCGATGCCGGCACCGATGCCTTCAGTGCCCTGGAAACTGCGGTACTGGTGTTTCAGCGGAGTCTGGAGGCCACCAGTGCTGAGCGCAGTACTGAATTGTTGGTGTTGTACAAGCAGCTGTTCCGCCGCCATGAAGTCCAGCGCATGGCCGATGCACTGTCATTGGCTCGCACGCGGCGGCGTGAAGCCTTGCTGGCAGGCGATGTGTTGACCCCGCTGGATCCGCTGGATGACATCAGCGACGCCACACTGGGTAGTGAAAGTGTCGATGACATCGAGATCCGTCTGGCCTTGCGTCAGGAGCTGGCGGGCGTGCTGGACTATCCAGAGCTTTCCACCGGCATGCTGTTTCGGGCCACGGCCAATCTGACGCCGCTGACGGTGGAACGGGTTGCCGCTGCAGTCAGAATGCATGATACGGTCGTCAATCGACAGGCCTGGATGCTCACTGAAAACAGTTGGCAGCGTTACCTGAAACAGCGCTATGCCGCGCAATTCGATGATCTCTCGACAACCTGGGCTGAAGGTCTTGAATACCTGGACTACTGCAATGGTGCATCCGAAGAATTACCTGCCACGCTAGATGACGAGGTGCTGAAGGCTTTGCGCATAGCGCTGGAGGAAGACCCGCGGGGCGCAGACGGGGCGTTACGCAGGCTTGAGATGGACAGTCAAAGGTACCTGGCCGCGGCCAACGCCCTGGCCGGTGCTCGCGACCGCGCCGAGACAGCCCTGCTGGCAAGCTTGACGCAGGCTCAAGAGCTGTAGTTTCGAAGTGTCTTAAACAGAAAGGCCCCGCATGCGGGGCCTTTCTTGTTCAGCGGCGACGGAACAACGGTTGCGGTTCGTCGGTTGCAGCCTGGTAGGTCACCGAGAAGTCCTTGAGGCTTTCCAGCGCTTCGACCGGGTCCTTGTCGGCCCGCAGGGCGAAGGCGTCGAAGCCGCAGCGCTTCATATAGAACAGCTGGTCGCGCAGCACGTCACCAATGGCGCGCAGCTCGCCGGTGAACTTGTAGCGATCACGCAGCAGGCGCGCATTGGAGTAGTTGCGCCCGTCGGTGAAGGCCGGGAAGTTCAGGGCGATGACCTGGAACTCGTTGGCGATGTGGCCGATCTCTTCGGCTTCTTCGTCGGCATCCAGCCATACGCCCAGACCGCCGTCGCGGGCCTTGAGCATATGCCCGTGTTCACGCCACAACTGCAGCGGCACGATGTAGTCGTCGCAGTTGGTCACTTCGTCGATGTTGAAGTCCTTGGGCAGCAGGTGCCAGGTTTCGTCGACGATCTCGTGGTTCTTAATGATTCGCTGCATAGACGCGTTCCTTGAAAGGGTCGATGCCAATACGCTGGTAGGTGTCGATGAAGCGCTCGTCTTCGGTACGTTTTTCAACGTAGACGTCAATCAGCTTCGAGATGACATCCGGCATGGCGTCCTGGGCGAACGAAGGGCCGAGGATCTTGCCCAGGCTGGCGTCGCGGCTGGCGCTGCCACCGAGGGAGACCTGATAGAACTCTTCGCCTTTCTTGTCCACCCCGAGAATGCCGATGTGGCCGACGTGGTGGTGACCACAGGCGTTCATGCAGCCGGAGATGTTCAGGTCCAGTTCACCGATGTCGAACAGGTAGTCCAGGTCGTCGAAACGGCGCTGGATGGACTCGGCAATCGGGATCGACTTGGCGTTGGCCAGGGAGCAGAAATCACCGCCAGGGCAGCAGATGATGTCGGTCAGCAGGCCGATGTTCGGTGTGGCGAAACCGTTTTCACGCAGTTCCAGCCACAGCGCGTGCAGTTGGCTCTGCTCGACATCGGCGAGGATGATGTTCTGCTCGTGCGAGGTACGCAGCTGACCGAAGCTGTAACGCTCGGCGAGGTCGGCGACGGCATCGAGCTGTTTGTCGGTCAGGTCGCCAGGGGCAACGCCGGTAGGCTTGAGCGACAAGGTCACGGCAACGTAGCCGGGCTTTTTGTGCGCCAGGACGTTGCGCGTGCGCCAGCGGGCGAAGCCTGGGTGCTGTTGCTCGAGTTCGCTGAAGTCGAGGTTATCCAGCGCCTTGTAGTCCGGATCGACGAAGTGCTTGGCTACGCGGTGCACTTCGGCGTCGGTCAGGGTGCTGCTGCCGCCGCGCAGGTGGACCATTTCGGCCTCGACCTTCTCGGCAAAGACTTCAGGCGTCAGCGCTTTGACCAGAATCTTGATCCGCGCCTTGTACTTGTTGTCGCGACGGCCATAGCGGTTGTACACCCGCAGGATCGCGTCGAGGTAGCTGAGCAGGTCCTGCCACGGCAGGAACTCATTGATGAAGGCGCCGACCACCGGGGTACGGCCCAGGCCGCCACCGACCAGCACGCGGAAGCCCAGCTCGCCGGCAGCGTTGTACACCGGCTCCAGGCCGATATCGTGTACTTCGATGGCCGCACGGTCGCTGCTCGAGCCGTTGATGGCAATTTTGAACTTGCGCGGCAGGTAAGCAAACTCGGGGTGGAAGGTGGTCCACTGGCGTACGATCTCGCACCATGGGCGCGGGTCGATCACTTCATCGGCAGCGACACCGGCGAACTGGTCGGTGGTGACGTTGCGCAGGCAGTTGCCGCTGGTCTGGATCGCGTGCATCTGCACGGTGGCCAGTTCGGCCAGGATCTCCGGGATGTCTTCCAGGGCAGGCCAGTTGTATTGCACGTTCTGCCGGGTGCTGATGTGGGCATAGCCCTTGTCGTAGTCGCGCGCGATCTTCGCCAGCATCCGCGTCTGCCGCGAGGTCAGCTGGCCATAGGGCACGGCGACCCGCAACATCGGGGCAAAACGTTGAATGTAGAGGCCATTTTGGAGGCGCAGGGGGCGGAACTCTTCTTCGCTCAGCTCACCGGCCAGGTAACGGCGGGTCTGATCACGGAACTGCTTGACGCGGTCCTCGATGATCCGCTGATCGTATTCGTCATATACGTACATAGGGGTCCTGTTCTCAAGCTGCTTGCAGCTAATCGCGCGCACGGCCGCGCACTCCCAAAGCGGAGCGGAAGAAAGATAGCAGTTTGTGTTTATGCGCAAAAGTGATGTTTTTGCATATGAAAAGAACCATTTGGACTAAGTGAGACTGAATGGCATTTGCCCGGTTGGACCCTCGCGGTGTTTATAATCAACGGTTTGAATAGCAGGAGAGGATCCGCATGCTCAAGGCCTTGTGCCAAAGCCTTTGCCTGAGTCTGCCGCTGGCGCTCAATGCACAGGCTGCGTCGGTGGTTTTTCTCAATCCGGGCTATTCCAACGAAACCTTCTGGGTCAGCTACTCGAACTTCATGCAGGCTGCCGCCGAGGACCTGGGCATGCAGTTGCGCATCGAATACAGCGAGCGTCAGCCGGAGCTGGCGTTGCTCCAGGCGCGGCAAGTGCTCGAAGGCAAGCAGCGGCCCGACTACCTGGTGCTGGTCAACGAGCAGTACGTAGCGCCGGAAATCATTCGCCTGTCGCGCGGCAGCGGGGTCAAGCTGTTCCTGGTCAACAACGGTCTGACCCGTGACCAGGCGGCGCTGATTGACGATCACCCGGACAAGTACCCGCCACTGCTGGGTACCTTGGTGGGGAATGACGAACAGGCCGGTTACCAGATGCTCAAGGAGCTGATTGCCCTGCGCGTGCCGCAGAATTCGCAGCGGCCGATCGAGCTGCTGGCGTTTTCCGGCCTGAAGACCACGCCTGCCGCGCAATTGCGCGAGCAGGGCATGCGCCGGGCCCTGGCCGAACACCCACAGGTGCGCTTGCGCCAGGTGGTGTATGGCGGTTGGGGGCAGCAGCGTGCTTATGAGCAGGCGCAGCAACTGTTGAAGCGCTACCCGAAGATCGAACTGGTCTGGTCGGCCAACGACGAGATGGCCTTTGGTGCCATGCAGGCGTTTCTCGAAGCCGGCCGCACGCCAGGCCAGGATGTCCTGTTCAGCGCCGTCAACAGTTCGGCGCAAGCGCTACAGGCGCGAATCGACGGACGCCTCAGCGTATTGATGGGCGGGCACTTCTCGCTGGGGGGCTGGGCGATGGTGATGTTGCACGATGATGCGCTGAATCTGCCAATCGACCGTGACGGGTTGCGCGATCATCAGGTGCCGGTGCTGCAGTTGATTGATCCGCTGCGCGCCCGGCGCTGGCTGAATGCGCAGGGGCAGGCGGACTATGGCCTGGATTTCAACCGCTTCAGTGCCCAGGGTCGTCCGCGCGAATACCGCTATCCATTCCTGAGTGCGCCAGTCAAATATTAAAAAGCCCCTGCTTGAGCAAAGGGCATTGCTCGACTTAACTGCTACGGGTGACATGCATTCCCATAACCACCAATAAGAGGCAATGCAATGGGAAACTCGACCAAAGCGGGTAAGCCTGACAGCAGTGTCGATGCCTGGGCGATACTCTGTCTGATCGTCCTGGTTGTTGTGACCGCCGTGTATTGGGTCAGCCACCAGTGATATCACGCGATGGGTAACCATGTACCGCCCGCAGAATGGACATCTGCGGGCGGATTGCTTTTCAGCGGGCGGTAAGGTGCATGGCCAGTTGCACCAGCCCGACCAGTACCAGAATGAAGATCAAGGTAAAGACGGTGCCCAGCGCAATGAAATGGCTGGCCTTGCCGTAGGTGAAATCGCGGGCGCGATTCTTGCCGCTTTGTACACCGAACGCGGCCGCGAGAATGCTTTGCAGCATCTGCAAGAAGGTTGGCGGTTTGCCTTGGGCTGGGTCGTCCATGAGGGGCTCCTGAGTATAGGGCATCCCCCCTAGTGTAGACGGTAGCTGCAAGCTATAAGCTTCAAGCTACAAGAAGGCCTTGCACCATCTTGCAGCTTGCAGCTTGCAGCTTGCAGCTTGCAGCTTGCAGCTTTAGTTGTCATACCCAAGGTTAGGCGCCAACCAGCGCTCGCTCACACTCAGGTCCTGGCCTTTACGCGCGGTGTAGCTCTGCACCTGATCCTTGTCGACCTTGCCCACGGCAAAGTACTGCGCCTGCGGATGGGCGAAGTACCAGCCGCTGACCGCTGCCGCCGGGAACATGGCGAAGTGCTCGGTGAGGAACACGCCGCTGGGACCGGTTTCGCCAATGGCGGTGCCATCGAGCAGGCGGAACAGGGTTTCCTTCTCAGTGTGGTCCGGGCAGGCCGGGTAGCCCGGGGCAGGGCGGATACCCGAGTACTGCTCCTTGATCAGCGCCTCGTTGTCCAGGTGCTCGTCCTTGGCGTAACCCCAGTAGTCTTTACGTACCTGTTCGTGCAGCCACTCGGCGCAGGCTTCGGCCAGACGGTCGGCCAGGGCCTTGACCATGATCGAGTTGTAGTCGTCACCCTTGTCCTGATAGGCCTTGGCCACTTCCTCGGCGCCAATGCCGGCGGTGGTGATGAAGCCGCCCACATAGTCGGTGATACCGGTTTCCTTGGGCGCGACGAAGTCGGCCAGGGAGAAGTTCGGCTTGTTGTCCGGCTTGATGGTCTGCTGGCGCAGGTGGTGGAGCTGGGCCAGTGGCTGGCCGTCGGCGCCATAGACTTCGATGTCGTCATGGTTGACCTGGTTGGCCGGCCAGAAGCCGAACACCGCACGGGCGCTGATCAGTTTCTCGTCGATCAGTTTGGCGAGCATTTCCTGGGCATCCTTGAACAGCGCAGTGGCCGCTTCGCCGACCACTTCGTCGGTGAGGATGCGCGGGTACTTGCCGGCCAGGTCCCAGGAGATGAAGAACGGCGTCCAGTCGATGTACTCGGCCAGCACCTTGAGGTCGATATTCTCCAGCACCTTGACCCCGGTAAAGGACGGCACTGCTGGCTGATAACCGGCCCAGTCATATTTCGGCTTGGCCGCAATCGACTGCTCGTAGCTCAGGCGTTCGGTGCGCGCGCTGCGGTTGGCGGTGCGCTCGCGTACTTCGATGTAATCCAGGCGGGTCTTCTCGACAAACCCCGGCTTGAGTTCCTTGGACAGCAACTGCGTGGCAACACCCACGGCGCGCGAGGCGTCGGTGACGTAGACCACGGCGTCGTTGCTGTACTTGGGCTCGATCTTCACCGCCGTGTGCGCCTTGGAGGTGGTCGCACCACCGATCATCAGCGGCAGGTGGAAATCCTGGCGCTGCATCTCGCGGGCTACGTGGACCATCTCGTCCAGGGACGGGGTGATCAGGCCGGACAGGCCAATGATGTCGCACTTCTGCTCGCGGGCGGTCTGCAGGATCTTCTCGGCCGGGACCATTACGCCCAGGTCGACGATGTCGTAGCCGTTGCAACCGAGCACCACGCCGACAATGTTTTTGCCGATGTCGTGCACGTCGCCTTTGACCGTGGCCATGAGGATCTTGCCCTTGGCTTCGGGCTTGTCGCCTTTTTCCAGCTCGATGAACGGAATCAGGTGGGCCACCGCCTGCTTCATCACCCGTGCGGACTTGACCACCTGCGGCAGGAACATCTTGCCGGCGCCGAACAGGTCACCGACCACGTTCATGCCGCTCATCAGCGGGCCTTCGATGACTTCGATCGGGCGCGCGCATTGTTGGCGGCATTCCTCGGTGTCTTCGACGATAAAGGCGGTGATGCCTTTGACCAGGGCGTGTTCCAGACGCTTGCCGACCGGCAGCGAGCGCCACTCTTCGTTTTCGACTTCCTTGACCGCACCGCCGCCCTTGTAGTCGTCGGCAATCGCCAGCAGGGCGTCGGTGCCTTCCGGGGTGCGGTTGAGCACCACGTCCTCGACCCGTTCGCGCAGGGCCGGCGGGATCTCGTCGTAGATCTCCAGCTGGCCGGCGTTGACGATACCCATGGTCAGGCCATTCTGGATCGCGTGGTAGAGGAACACCGAGTGGATCGCCTCGCGCACCGGGTTGTTGCCGCGGAACGAGAACGACACGTTGGACACCCCGCCCGAACTCAGCGCATAGGGCAGGTGATCGCGAATGTAGGCGCAGGCTTCGATGAAGTCGACGGCGTAGTTGTTGTGCTCTTCGATGCCGGTGGCGATGGCGAAGATGTTCGGGTCGAAGATGATGTCTTCCGGCGGGAAGCCGACTTCATTGACCAGGATGTCGTAGCTGCGCTTGCAAATCTCACGCTTGCGCGCGGCGGTATCGGCCTGGCCGACTTCGTCGAAGGCCATCACCACCACGGCGGCACCATAGCGTTTGCACAGTTTGGCGTGATGCTTGAAGGCTTCGACGCCTTCTTTCATCGAAATCGAGTTGACGATGCCCTTGCCCTGGATGCACTTGAGGCCCGCTTCGATCACCTCCCACTTGGAGGAGTCGATCATGATCGGTACGCGGGAGATGTCCGGCTCACCGGCGATCAGGTTGAGGAACTTGACCATGGCCGCCTGGGAATCGAGCATCCCTTCGTCCATGTTGATGTCGATCACCTGGGCGCCGGCCTCGACCTGCTGCAGGGCCACTTCCAGGGCTTCGGTGTAGTTCTCTTCGCGAATCAGCCGGGCGAACTTGGCGGAACCGGTGATGTTGGTGCGCTCGCCGACGTTGACGAACAGCGAGTTGCGATCGATGGTGAACGGTTCCAGGCCCGACAGGCGACAGGCCTTGGGAATCTCCGGAATGACCCGTGGCGAGTACTTGGCGACCGCTTCGGCGATGGCCTGGATATGCCCCGGGGTGGTGCCGCAGCAACCGCCGATGATGTTGAGAAAACCGCTGGCGGCGAACTCTTCGACCACTTCGGCCATTTCCGCCGGGGTTTCGTCGTATTCACCGAAGGCGTTCGGCAGGCCGGCGTTAGGGTGCGCGGAAACGTGGGTGCCAGCCTTGGTCGACAGTTCTTCCAGGTACGGGCGCAGGTCTTTGGCACCGAGTGCGCAGTTCAGACCCACCGAGATCGGGTTGGCGTGGCGCACCGAGTTCCAGAACGCTTCGGTGGTCTGGCCGGACAGGGTGCGGCCAGAGGCGTCGGTGATGGTCCCGGAAATCATGATCGGCAATTCCAGGCCGTCTTCGTCGAACACCTGTTGCACGGCGAAGATCGCGGCCTTGGCGTTGAGGGTGTCGAAGATGGTCTCGATCAGGATCAGGTCGGCACCGCCGGCGATCAGGCCGCGGGTGGCCTCGATGTAGTTTTCTACCAGCAAATCGAAGGTGACGTTGCGGTAGCCGGGGTCGTTGACGTCCGGGGAAATCGAGCAGGTGCGGCTGGTCGGGCCGAGCACGCCGGCAACGAAGCGCGGCTTGTCCGGGGTTTCCAGGGTTTTCGCATCGGCCACCTGGCGGGCGATGCGGGCGCCTTCAAGGTTCAGCTCGTAGGCCAGCGATTCCATGCCGTAATCGGCCTGGGAAATCTGCGTGGCGTTGAAGGTGTTGGTTTCAAGAATATCGGCACCAGCGTCCAGATACGCTTTCTCGATGGCCGCTATGACATCCGGGCGCGAGAGCAGCAGCAGGTCGTTGTTGCCTTTGACATCGCTTGGCCAATCGGCGAAGCGCGTGCCACGATAGTCGTGTTCCTCGAGGCGGTAGCTTTGGATCATAGTACCCATGCCGCCATCGAGAATCAGGATGCGCTCTTTGAGTGCTTGCTGAAGTGCTTGGAAACGAGCGCTGCGGTCAGACATAGGACTACCTGGTCGGGCGAAAACAAAAGTTGCGGAATAATAACAAAGCTGCGCGGTTTTTAGACGTGTTGAAGATTTACATGAATTTCATTCATGTTGACATGCCGCCAGCACCGGTAGAATCGTGAAGCTATTAATACCCAGGACATTTGGCACATGGTGCATCGCTTACTTGCCGGCGCTTTCGCTCTGCTCATCAGCAGCGCAGCGTTGGGGCAAGCCCCTCAATCGAGCTCGGCTATTTCTTATACCCGGGATATCCAACCGATCTTCACCGAGAAATGCGTGGCCTGCCACGCCTGCAACGACGCGGCCTGCCAGCTGAACCTGGGCAGTGCCGAGGGCGCTTCGCGGGGCGCCTCGAAAGTGCCGGTGTACCAGGGCGATCGCAGCACTGCGGTGGCCCCGACCCGGCTGTTCTACGACGCCAACAGCACCGAGGCCTGGCAACGCAAGGGCTTCTATTCGGTGCTCGACAACCAGGGCAGCCAGGCGGCGCTGATGGCGCGGATGCTCGAACTGGGCCACAAGACCCCGTTGACGCCGAATGCCAAGTTGCCTGAAGAGATCGTTCTGGGCCTGAACCGCAGCAACATGTGCCCGCTACCTGGCGAGTTTGACGCCTATGCCGGCGCCCACCCCAAGGAGGGCATGCCGCTGGCGGTCACCGGCCTCACCGATGCCGAGTACCAGACCCTGCAACGCTGGCTCGCCGCAGGTGCGCCAGTGGAGCACAACCCGATCCAGCCAAGCGCTACCGAGGCTGCACAGATTGCCGACTGGGAAGCGCTGCTCAACCGTCCCGGCTCGACCGAGGCGTTGGTCGGGCGCTGGCTGTATGAGCACCTGTTCCTGGCCCACATTCATTTTGTCGGCGGCGAGCAGGGCCACTTCTTCCAGTGGGTGCGTTCGCGCACACCCAGTGGCCAGCCGATCGATCTGATCGCAACACGCCGCCCCAACGACCCGCCGGGCACCGACTTCTATTACCGCTTGATGCCGGTACAGGGCGTGATCGTGCATAAAACCCACATCACCTACCCGATGGGCCCGCACAAGCTCAAGCGCGTCAAGCAGCTGTTCTACAGCGGCGACTGGCACGCCAATGCGCTGCCTGGCTATGGCCCGCGTCACCGCGCCAATCCCTTCGAAACCTTCGAAGCGATTCCGGCCGTGGCCCGCTACCAGTTCATGCTGGACAACGCCGAGTACTTTGTCCGCACTTTCATCCGTGGCCCGGTGTGCCGTGGGCAGATCGCCACCGACGTGATCCGCGACAACTTCTGGGCACTGTTCCAGGAACCGGCCCACGACCGCTACCTGACCGATGCCGAGTACCGCGGCCAGGCCACGCCGCTGCTGGCCATGCCTGGGCAGATCGACGATGTGGGCAGCATTCTCAGCCTGTGGCATGCCTACCGCGACAAGCGCAACGAATACGAGAAGCTGCGCCGCGATGCCTACGCCGACATGCCGGCCCCGAGCTGGTCGACCCTGTGGGCCGGGAACGACAACGCGCTGTTGACGATTTTCCGCCACTTCGACAGCGCCTCGGTGACCAAAGGCCTGATTGGCGACGTGCCGAAAACCCTGTGGCTGTTCGACTACCCGTTGTTCGAGCGCACCTACTACCAGCTGGCGGTCAACTTCGATGTCTACGGCAACGTCTCGCACCAGGCGCAGACACGTCTGTATTTCGACCTGATCCGTAACGGCGCGGAGGTCAACTTCCTGCGCCTGATGCCAGCCGATTCCCGCGGTGCGATCCTCAGCGACTGGTACCAGAACAGTGGCAAGGTGAAGATGTGGATGGACTACGAGGAGATCGACACCGACACCCCGAGTGCGCTCAAGCTCGATGTGCTTGATCCCAAGCGCGATTTCGGCCTCAAGTTGATCGAGCGCACCGGTAGCCTCAATGCCGCGCCCGATCCGATCAACCGTTGCCTGGGCGCCTATTGCTCGCGGCCGCAAATGAACGAGGAGTTCCGCGACGTCGAGCAGACCCTGAGCCGCCTGGTGTCGCGTCCGGCAGCCGGGTTGAAGGTTATCGGCCAGTTGCCCGAGGCGACCATGCTGCGTATCGAAGGGCAGGGCGGCCAGCGTCAGGTCTACAGTCTGCTGCGCAACCGTGCGCACAGCAACGTGGCGTTCATGCTCGGCGAGGCCTATCGCTACCAGCCGGGTCTGGACACCCTGACCCTGGTCCCCGGGGTGCTCAGCAGCTACCCGAACTTCATGTTCAATGTCCCGGTCGCCGATGTGCCGGAGTTTGTCGAGGATCTGGAAGCGGCCCGCGACGACACCGCCAGGTTCGAGCGTGTGGTCATGCGTTGGGGCGTGCGTCGCAGCCATCCGCAGTTCTGGCAGTACTTCCACGACCTGAACAGCTACATCAAGGAAACCGATGCGGTGGAAGCCGGCGTGCTCGACATGAACCGCTACGAAAACCTCTAGGCATGACCGCCGGGAAGGTCATCTGACCTTTCCCGGCAATCTGCGGTCCGAGCTCTGACGCCGCCCAGGTTCTCGCCTGGGCTTGAGCAGGATTCACGCGCAGGTATCCGGATGTTGTTTTCGCTTCAGGCTTTACGGGCGCTTGCCGCCTGGGTGGTGGTCTGTCATCACTTCATGCAGATCTTTTTCGACTTTCATGCCAGCGGCCCTGTCGGCCAGTTCCTGGTCGACCGCGGGGCCGTCGGGGTCGATGTGTTCTTCGTCATCAGCGGCCTGGTGATCTACCTCTCGACCCGTGACAAGGCTATGCAGCCCAGGCGTTTCCTGCTTAACCGGGCGCTGCGTATCGTGCCGGCCTACTGGTTCTACACGGCGTTGATGGGACTGCTGTTGCTGACTGCACGCCAGTGGATGCCGCATCAGGCCATCGATCTTGAGCATTTCGTCCTGTCGTTGTTGTTCATCCCGGCGGAAAACCCCGGGGGCTACGGCCAGTACCCGACCTTGAATGTCGGCTGGACCCTGAACTACGAGATGTTCTTCTATCTGCTGTTTTCCCTGGTGTTCCTGGTCCGCCAGCAGCATCGCCTGCTGTTGGTGGCGGCCGCGCTTTTGCTAGTCAGTGAAGTCCTGACACGCGTCGGCCTGCTCAACCACTTCTACCGCAACAACATCGTCTATGAGTTCCTGCTGGGGATCGGCATCGGCGTGCTCTATCGCCGCGGCTGGATTGCTCAGGGGCTGTGGTTGCCACTGGCAATCCTGATGGTGGCGGGGGTGGCGATTCATTACCTGGATGCGTCACGGCGCTTGCTGCACTGGGGCTTGCCGAGTGCCTTGATCGTGCTGGCCTGCGTGGCGCTGGAGCCTTATTTCAAAGACAACCGCGTGCTCAAGGCATTAGGCGATTGCTCCTACTCGGTGTACCTGGTGCATGTGCTGGTGCTGTACGCCGGCTGGTTTGCCAGCCAGCGTCTGGACCTCAACCCGTATGCCGTGTTCGCCCTGTGCGTGCCGTTGATTGCGGCACTGTCGTGGGTGAGTTACTGGCTGCTGGAAAAACGCCTTTACCAGCGTTTGAGCGACTGGTTCGCGCCCGCTGTGGCGCCGCCGTTGGCTGTGACACTTTCCCGACAGAATTACTAGGACTTTGTTCGGCGGCCAGGTTGGCGTAAACTGCCGACAAGTCTGTGAGGAACTTCCATGAGCGCCATAACTATTACCGACGCCGCGCACGATTACCTGGCCGATCTGCTGTCCAAGCAGAACACCCCGGGTATTGGCATTCGCATTTTTATCACCCAGCCAGGCACCACTTACGCCGAAACTTGCATTGCCTACTGCAAGCCGGGCGAAGAAAAGCCGGAAGACACTGCTGTGGGTCTGGCCAGCTTTACCGCTTACCTTGACGCGGTCAGCGTGCCGTTTCTCGAAGATGCGGTAGTCGACTACGCCACCGACCGCATGGGTGGCCAGCTGACCATCAAAGCACCGAACGCCAAGGTGCCGATGGTCAACGAAGACAGCCCGGTCAACGAGCGCATCAACTACTACCTGCAAACCGAGATCAACCCGGGGCTGGCCAGCCACGGTGGTCAGGTCAGCCTGATCGAAGTGGTTGAAGACGGTATTGCCGTGCTGCAGTTCGGCGGCGGTTGCCAGGGCTGCGGCCAGGCTGACGTGACCTTGAAGGAAGGCATCGAGCGGACCTTGCTCGAACGTATTCCCGAGCTCAAGGGCGTGCGTGATGTAACTGACCACAGTCAGAAAGAGAACGCCTACTACTAAGGCGTTTCATCGCGGGGCAAGCCCGCTCCCACCGGTGGGAGCGGGCTTGCCCCGCGATTTATTTTGGCGGCGAGGGCTTTTTGTGTGGGGGGGCCTTCCCTCCCAGGGGGGGGGTGGGGTGTCCCCCGCGATTCATTTCAGCGCCAGGGCGCGCCATTGGCGAACTGCCGCTCGATCCACTGCTTGAACGTCGTAGTCGCCGCGGTATTGAAGCGTGCGCCAGGACGCACCAGGTATACACCCGCATCCCTGTCCAGTTGCCACTCCGGCAACACCCTGATCAGGGCGCCGCAATCCAGATCCTTCTTCATCATCCAGTCGCCCCCGGCGATGATGCCCACGCCCGAGCGCGCGACGCCAAGCAATGCTTCGTTATCGTTGCTCTGCATCGAGCCCTGCACCTTCACCGCTTGTAGCTCACCCTCGCGATACAACTGCCACTGCGGATAGGAACGCAACCCGGTAAACCCCAGGCAATTGTGCGCGCCCAGTTCGGCGGGTGACTGCGGCTGCCCGTGGCGTTCAAGGTAGGCGGGCGCAGCACAGATAATGCGCTGGTGGTCGCACAGCTTGCGCGCCACCAGACGGCTGTCGCTCAACTCGCCAATGCGGATAGCCGCATCGAAGCCTTCCGCAATCAGGTCGACAAACCGCTCCGAATACTCGGTCTCGATGGTTACCTGAGGGAAAGCCAGGGCAAACTCGGCCAGCATCGGGCTGAGCCAGAGCCTGCCCATCGAAGAAGGCAACGCCAGGCGCAAGCGGCCGCGGACCTCAATAGCGCCCTGGGCCGCCTCACGTTCGGCGTCGCTGATCAGGCTGGCGGCATGTTGCAAGCGCTCCACCAGACGCAGGCCTTCATCGGTAAAGCGCAACTGCCGGGTAGTGCGTTCGACCAGACGGATGCCCAGACGTTGCTCCATGGCACCGAGGCGTTTGGACAGCACCGAAGGGTGGCGTTGCAACTGGCGGCCAGCTGCAGCAAAAGAACCATGGGCGAAGAGCGCCAGGAGGGTGGCCAGCTCATCGGCCTGGCGACTGTCGAACGGGTCCATGTCGGTGCTGCGCCTCGCAAAGGTTGGTCAGGGGGTGAGGACAATCGCGCCTTGCGAACGCCCTTGCTGCAAGTCGTCGTGGGCTTTGGCCACATCGGCCAGGGCATAGCGTTGCCAGATCCGCGGCTGGATGATACCTGCCGTCACCGCTGCCAGCACGTCCTGCGCACGTTGCTGGTACTCCTGCGTGGTGGCGGTGTGGGCGGCCAGCGAAGGGCGGGTGACAAACAGCGAGCCCTTGGCATTGAGGGTGCTCATGGCCAGCGGCTCCGGTGCGCCTGAGGTCATGCCATACGACACCAGCAAGCCCCGCGGCCGCAGGCTGTCGAGCGAGGCTTGCAACGACACGCGCCCGACCGAATCGTAGATCACGTCGACCTTGTGCCCCTGGGTAAGGTCCAGCACCTGGGCAGCCAGTGTTTCGGCGTCGAACACCAGCACCTCGTCACAGCCTGCGGCTTTGGCCCTGGCCACGCTTTGCGACTTTGAAACCACCCCGATCACGAATGCACCCAGGTGCTTGGCCCAAGGCACCATCAACTGGCCGAGCGCACCCGCTGCGCCGTAGATCAGCACCCGGCTGCCAGGGCCGACCGGATAGGTGCTCTTGAGCAGGTACTGGGCGGTAATGCCTTTGAACAGCACGGCGGCAGCGTCCTCGAACGAGACCTTGTCAGGCAGTTTCACCAGGCGTTCGGCGGGAAACAGGCGGGCGCTGGCGTAGGCGCCCAGAGGGCCGGTGGCATAGCCCACGCGGTCACCGACTTGTACGTTGGTCACGCCCGCGCCGACCGCCATCACCGTTCCTGCACCCTCCAGGCCCAGGCCCGAAGGCAAGGCAACTGGTACATCGCCCTTGCGCTGGTTGACGTCCAGCGGGTTGACGCCGATGGCGGCTTGTTCCAGCCAGACCTCGCCGGGGCCAGGGGCTTGTACCTGAGCGCTGTGCAGTTGCAGTACCTGCGTAGTGCCGGTGTGTTCAAGGCGTACGTGCATGACCATTTCAATTCCTCGGATCAGTTGTAGGTGCTGCGAGGATATTTACTGATTCATGGATCAACAATTACCTGGAAAAGCACTTAAGTGCTGCATGGGGTGCAGTAATAAATGGTTCTTTACGGAATTCAGGGGACTATGACCTTGGGCCTGGATTGGATTGGATTACGGCTGTGAGCTTATCCATTTGCTGTGGCGCCGCTGCCGGCCCCTTCCGCCCTTACGGCGGCACCTTCACTCAGCCTCCTGAAGTCGCAGTTCGCGGCGCCTGAACTGGCGTGGATGAAGATCAAGATCAACACGTTGAAGTGGGATTTTCCCGCGATGCGATGTAACTGGCAGGTCAACTGGCAGGTCGATATCGCGGGGCAAGCCCGCTCCCACCGGGAGACCAGCTAAGCCGGTGGGAGGGGGCTTGCCCCGCGATGGCATCAGCCTGGCTCTGCCGCTGATTTCGAAGATGCGTCAGCACAGGCGCCGCCCGTAACTTTGCGACTTCAGGAGGCTGAGTGGAGGGCACCGGAGCGAAGGGACCCGGAGCGCAGCGCTATCAGGCGCAGTCCCGCCCCTCGGTCACCAGCGTGAGAAACGAAGAAATGACCTGACTGTTACGCCGCTCGGCCAGGCAATACAGATAGGTTTCGGTATACACCGGATCACCGCACAAGCGGATCGCCTTGATCCGCGAATCGGCGATGAACTCCGCCTCCGACACCGCGCCGACCCCGATGCCGCGAATCACCGCTTCACGCAGGGCCTCGCGGCTGCCGATCTCCATGACGACCCGCGGCGTTACCTCGTGCGCAGTCAGGGCTTTTTCCAGGGCCAGGCGGGTGGTCGAACCGCTTTCGCGGTGCAACAGAGGCTGCCCTTGCAGGGCCTGCAGCGGGATTTCATCGAAGCGCGCCAGGGGATGCCCGATGTTGGCGAACAGCACCACCGGATGGCGTGCGTACAGCTGCGCGCTAAAGGCCGGGTCGTCATGCAGGCCGGCGAGCACGCCGACATCGGTCACGTAATTTTCCAGCTCTGCCAGCACCGTGGCCGAGTTGCCGACCTTGATCGACAGGTCGATCTGCGGGTACTGGTGGCGATAGGCATCGACCATTTCGATGACATGGAAGGGGCCCACCGCACCGATCTTCAACTGGCCGCGATTGAGCTTGCCGGAATCGCGCAGCAGGTTGAACGCTTCGAGTTCGAGCATGCCCAGTTGCTGGGCAATCGGCAGCAATTGGCGGCCAACCACGGTCAGCTCGATGCGCCGCCCGCGGCGATGAAACAGCTCGACGTTGTAGTCACGCTCCAGCGCCTGGATCTGCGTGGTTACGGTCGGCTGGCTCAGGCCCAGGGCTCGGGCGCCGGCACTGAAACTGCCCTGGCGGGCGACGGCGAGGAAGGTGCGCAACTTGGTGGTGGACATCCATAGCTTCCATCAATGGTTTTGCGGGAAAACGCATAGTGATTTGAAGCTGTGACTGTCACGTGACAGCCCTAGTGTGGAGCGACCTTAACAACACCCGCAGGACGTCCTCCATGAACCCGTTTGCCAAACTGCTTCGTTTGACCGGTTTTGGCCTGTTGCCCTTGCTGGCCTGCACCCAGGTGTCAGCGCAATCGTCGTTGAGCATCGGCCTGATTCCTTCCGAAGACTCCCAGGCCATGATCGAAAGCAGCAAGCAGGTGCTGGCGGATCTTGAGCGCCAACTCGGCATGCCGGTCAAACCCTTCGTGGCCACCGACTACAACGGCGTGATTGAAGCGCTGCGCGCCGGCAAGCTCGACGTGGCGTACCTGGGGCCGTTTTCCTATGTGCTGGCGCATCAGGTGGCCGGGGTCGATGCCTTCGCCGTGGCAGTGACCCGCAAAGCCGGCAAGAGCGCTTACCGCAGCCAGATCCTGGCGCGCAAGGACAGCGGCATCACCCAACTGAGTGACCTCAAAGGCCGCACCTTTGCCTTTGTCGACCCCAGCTCGGCCTCCGGCCACCTGTTCCCCAAGGCCGGTCTGGAAGCAGCGGGCTTCAGCCCTGATACGTTGTTCTCCCGGGTGATTTTCTCCGGCTCCCACGACGCCAGCATCCTCGCCGTGGCCAACCGCAAGGTCGATGCCGCGGCCGTGGCAGACCGCATCTACACCTCTGCGGTGGCGCAGGGGCATGTCAAAGCTGACGATTTGCAGATTGTCTGGTCGTCGAGCGATATCCCCGAGTCGCCGATGGTCTGGCGCCAGGACCTGGACCCGGCGCTCAAGCAAAAGCTTGCCGCGGCGATGGCCAACATCAAGGACGTGCCCTGGGGTGACCAGGGGCAACTCAATGGCTTTCAGCCGACCACCGACGCCGCCTATGACGTGGTGCGCGAAACCGCCAAGGTGCTCGATCTCGATTTGCGGAGCATGAAATGATCCGCGTGCGCAGGCTGGTCAAGGACTACGCCGACAACCCGGTGCTCAAGGGCATCGACCTGGACATCGGTGCCGGCGAATTTGTCGTGGTGCTGGGCCAGTCCGGGGCGGGTAAATCCACCTTGCTGCGTTGCATGAATCGCCTGGTCCAGGCCGACAGCGGTGAGCTGCAGCTGGCCGGCATCGATGCCATGGGCAGCCAGCAACAGCGGGAATTGCGCCGCCAAGTGGCGATGATCTTCCAGCACCATAACGTGGTGCCACGCCTGTCGGTGCTCAAGAACGTGCTGACAGGGCGTCTTGGCTCAGTGTCGACCCTGGCTTCGCTGCTGCAACTGTTCAGCCGCAGCGACGTCGCCCTGGCAATGCACTGCCTGGAGCAGGTCGACCTGCAGCACAAGGCCGCGGCACGCACCGATGCCTTGTCGGGTGGGCAGATGCAACGGGTCGGCATCGCCCGCGCCCTGGCCCAGCGGCCCAAGGTGATCCTTGCCGATGAACCGGTGGCCAGCCTTGATCCGAAGACGGCCCGGCGGGTGATGCAGTACCTGCGTGATGCCACCCGTGAACTGGGCATCACCGTGGTGTGCAACCTGCATCAGGTGGATCTTGCGCGTGAATTCGGTGACCGCATTGTCGGTCTGGCCCATGGTCGCCTGGTGTTCGACAGCCAGTGCGAAGCGCTGGACGAAGCCAGTCTGCAGCGTATTTACCCGCAGGCCGAACGCCAGCACGAGGGCAGTCATGTGGCGCTTGCCTTGTCGTCTCTGCAGGTCGAAGGAGGGCTGGTCTGATGAGCAATCTGTCGACGAATTACCAGTGGTTGGTCAACACGCCCGACACCACGCGCGGCTGGATCGCCACGGGCGCCTGGGTGCTGCTGGCGGTGGCAGTGCTGCACTGGAGCGCCGAAGGTACGCAACTGAGCTGGGGTGAGTTGAGTAACGGCTTGCCGCAGATTGGCGACTTTCTCGCTCGCTCGATGCCACCAGACCTGAGTATTTTGCCGAGGCTGTGGCAGCCCGCGGTCGAGACCTTGCAGATCGCCCTGTGGGGTACGCTGCTGGGGATTGTCTTTGCCATCCCGCTGGCGTTTCTCGCCGCGCGCAACCTGCAGGGCAACCGCTGGGTGTATGCCGGTACCCGGCAGGTGCTGAACGTCATCCGCAGCATCAACGAACTGATCCTCGCCCTGGTGTTCGTCTCGGCGGTAGGCCTGGGGCCATTCCCCGGGGTGCTGGCCCTGGCGTTGCATGGTGTAGGCATGCTCGGCAAGTTCTTTGCCGACAGTATCGAGGAGATCGATCAGGGGCCGATCGAAGCCTTGCAGGCCACCGGCGCACGGCCGCTGCAGGTGATTGCCTTTGGGGTGATACCGCAGGTGATCACCGCCTGGATTGCCGTGGTGCTGTACCGCTTCGAGGTCAACCTGCGTTCGGCGACGGTGCTGGGCATGGTCGGGGCAGGGGGCCTGGGTTTTGAACTGGTCAGCAGCTTGAAGCTGTTCAAGTACCCGGAAACCGCGACCTGCATCATCGTCATCACTCTGATGGTGGTAGCTGCCGATCTGGTTTCCAGCCGGCTGCGCCGTCGTATCCAGGGCGCCAGCCGCCACTGAGGCGAGCGTCCACCCCTTCTTTTCCATCCACACGTCTGGCGAGCCAGGGCACGACAGGGCCCGGCTTCGCCTGCGATTTGCCCAGGAGTCTTGCGCCGTGCCAAGGGTTTCCCCCGCTGTTGAGCTGCGTTGTGTTATCGGTTCAGCCAATGCAAGCCTTGAATCAATCGATTTGAGCAATCCTGTAGTGGCCATGAGTATGTCCCCAAGCAAAACAACAACAAAGGGAACCGCCATGCCTGCCTACTTCCATAACCCGGTGGCCACTTGCTTCGGCAGTGGCAGCCTCAGCCGCCTCAGCTCCCTCACCGAAGGTCAGCGCGTCGCCCTGGTGACGTTTCCCGAGGCCCGCGGCCTGGGCTTGATCGATCAGGTTCAGGCGCTGCTCGGTGAGCGTCTGTGCCATGTGATCGAGGATGTCCAGCCCAACCCGGACGTGGCGCACTTGCGCGGGACCTACGAACGTTTCTGGGCCGAGGCCGGCGATTGCCAGACGGTTATCGCCCTGGGCGGCGGCAGCGCCATCGACACCGCCAAGGCCCTGATTGTCGGCACCGAGTCGGGTCAGTTCGATGAGCTGTTGCAGCTGTTGGCGCTCGGCCAACCCTTTACCCCGGCACGCTGCAAGGCATTGATCGCGGCGCCGACCACTGCCGGTACCGGCAGTGAAGTGACACCCTGGGCGACGATCTGGGACAGCGCGGCCCAGAAGAAGTACTCGCTGCACCTGGACTGCACCTGGCCGAAAGCGGCGATCGTCGATCCCGAACTGATGCTCACGGTACCCGCCGGGGTGACAGTTTCCACCGGCCTTGATGCGTTGTCCCATGCCCTTGAGGCGATCTGGAACGTCAACGCCAATCCACTCTCCGACACCTTCGCGGTATCCGCCATCGAGGAGATCCTCGATTGCCTGCCCAGGCTGCAACACGACCTGGGCAACCGCGAATTGCGTGGGCGCATGGCGTTGGCTGCGTTGAAGGCCGGCATGGCGTTCTCCAACACCAAGACCGCACTGGCTCACTCCATCTCCTATGAAATGACCTTGCGTCATGGCCTGCCTCACGGCATTGCCTGTTCCTTCTCCCTGCCGTTGGTGCTGGGCCTGGCCTGGGGCCGCGATGCCGGTCGCGACCGCACCTTGCAGCGGATCTTCGGTACTGACCTTGAGGGGGCGAGCGCGCGCCTGCGTGACTTCCTTCACAGCCTCGGGGTCAAGACCGAGTTCGCTGACTATGGCGTCGCCGCAGAGGAGGCCCAGGCCATGATTGCCTACGCCTTGCAAGGCGCCCGCGGCAAGAACTTCATCGGCGCCCACGCCGCCTGAAGTTCGCGGCTGTTTCCTGTTGCACCAACCAAGAGTGCCGTATCGCGAGCCGATGGCTTGCGCTAGCGTACAAGAAAGGAAAACATCATGAATCGTGCCGAAAGTCTGTCCGGTCTGGCTGTGCCTGCGTCACCGTTTCGTACCGCGCAATGGCGCATGTTGCTGGCGGCGATGTTCTGCTACCTGTTTTTCTACACCGGCAGGCAAACCTTCGGGTTTGCCATTCCGGGCATCCAGGCCGAGTTCGGCCTGAGCAAGGAAACCCTCGGCTGGGCCTCCACCGCCATGCTCTGGGCCTACGCCATTGGCCAGGCCATCAACGGCAATCTGGCGGACAAGTTCGGTGGCCGCAAGATCATGAGCCTGGGCGCGGTGCTGTCGTGCGCGGCGAACTGGGTGACCAGTTTTGCCGGCGGCTTTGTCAGCCTGATCCTGCCCTGGGGCGTCAACGGTTACTTCCAGGCCTTGGGCTGGGCGCCTGGCAGTCGTTTGCTGTCGAACTGGTGGAGCGCCGGCGAACGCGGCCGGGTCTATGGTTTTTATGTGTTCGCCGCCGGCTGCGCTTCGGTGCTGTCGTATGTGACCTCGGTGGTAGTGCTGGAGGTGCTGCACCTGGAGTGGCGCTGGATCTTCCGTCTGCCGGTGCTGTTGATGCTGGCCGGCGGCATCACCTTTTACCTGGTGGCGCGTGAACGGCCGCAGGACATGGGCTTCAAGGCACTCGACGATACTGGTGTGGCCAACGCTGAAGACAAGGGCCATGAAGTCAGCCACGCAGACGAAGAAACTTCGGCCCAGCGCTACAAGGCCGTGCTCAAGAACGTGCGCTTGTTGATCGCGGCGGTGTCGCTGGGCTTTCAGAACGCTGCGCGCTACGGCTTGATTGTCTGGGTGCCGGTGCACTTTCTCGGCGCCGACTGGAAGTCCGGGCAGAGCTTCATCGATCCCAAGTGGATTACCGTGGCCTTGCCGGTGGGCATGGCGGTCGGTGCCCTGAGCAACGGCTGGGTGTCAGATAAACTGTTTGGCTCCAAACGCTACCTGGCGATCATGCTCTACATGTTCCTCGGCGCCCTGACCAGCCTGTGGATGTGGAGCCTGCCCGCACATAGCACGGTGGGGCTGGTCGCTCTGTTTCTCTGCGGCTTCTTCGTCTACGGCCCGGCGTCGAGCTTCTGGGCGCTGTGTCCGGACCTGGTCGGTGCCAAGCGTGCCGGTACGGCCACCGGCGTGATGAACTTCTCGTCGTACCTGTTTGCCGGCTTGGCGGAGCCCTTGATTGGCCGCATGCTCGACACCACGGGCAATACTTCGCTGATCTTTATCGTCGTCACGGTCAGCTGCCTGTGCAGTGCTTTCGTTGCGCTGTTCGTGCGGCGCTGACACCCGAACTCAAGGACCCGGAATCGCTCATGTACCAGTACCACAAATGGTTGCGCTCGTTCCACGCAGTGGCCAAAACCGGCAGCTTTACCCTGGCGGCCGAGTACCTGAGCGTCGGCCAGCCCACTGTCAGCGAGCAGGTCAGTACCCTGGAAAAGAAGTTCTCCGTCGAGCTGTTCCACCGCCGTGGCCGCTACATCGAATTGAGCGCGGCGGGGCACAAGCTCTACGAAATCACCCAGGGGGTGTTTGGCCAGGAGGATGAAGCGGTGCAGTTGCTGCAGCGCTTCAGCCAGCGCAAGCAGGGTATGCTGCGCATCGGCGCGGTATCGCCGCCGATTGCCATGAGCCTGACCTACAGCCTGATGCAGCAGTATCCGGACATCGACCTGGAAACCTCGTTCACCACTGAAGCGGAAACCCTGGAGCGCCTCTACAGCTTTGATATCGACGTGGCGATCCTGGCGTTGTCGGCGTTTGACCAGCGCTTGAGCACTCACCTGTATCGCACCGTGCCGATTCTTGCGGTGGTTCGCGATGACCATCCCTGGGCCCGGCAGGACCAGGTCAGTGTGCAGGAGATCAGCGGCCAGCGCCTGGTGCTGCGAGAGAAGGCTTCGCGGACCCGGCAGTTGGTGGAAGAGGGCTGTCAGCGCTACGGCGTGAGTCTGGACTGTGCCATGCAGCTGAACAGTCGCGAGGCGATTGTTCACGCGGTGGTGCAGGGCATTGGCATCGGCTTTGTCGCCGCCGTGGAGTATGTCGATCGCCCCGGCACCAAGGCGGTGTCGTTTATCGAGCAGCCGTTCCA
The DNA here is from genome assembly GCF_049310525.1 of Pseudomonas sp. GZD-222. Lineage (NCBI taxonomy): Bacteria > Pseudomonadati > Pseudomonadota > Gammaproteobacteria > Pseudomonadales > Pseudomonadaceae > Pseudomonas > Pseudomonas sp. GZD-222. The sequence continues at coordinate 21,557 of NZ_JBMOWO010000068.1, read as the reverse complement.
CATCAGCTACTACCTGTGTTGCCTGGCGATACGCCGCAACCGGCCGATCCTGGCCGAACTGTTCGACAGCTGCGCGCCGCCCGACAGCTGATTCGCCAGCCCCTTGTGTATTACCCGCCAACGCCTTGGACCCAAGGCGCGGGCTCACTCATCCCGAAACTGGAGAAACACCATGCACTATCAAACCCCTGAACGCCTGCAAGCCGTGGTTCTGGACTGGGCCGGTACCGTCGTCGACTTCGGTTCGTTCGCGCCGACGCAGATCTTTGTCGAGGCCTTTGCCGAGTTCGGTGTCGCCGTGTCCCTGGAGGAAGCGCGTGGCCCGATGGGCATGGGCAAGTGGGACCATATCCGTACCCTGTGCGACCTGCCGCAGATCGCCGAGCGTTATCGGCAACACTTTGGCCGCGCACCGAGCGATGAGGACGTTACGGCTATCTACAACCGCTTCATGCCGCTGCAGATCGAGAAAATCGCCGAGCACTCGGCGTTGATCCCCGGCGCGTTGCAGGCCATTGCCCAGTTGCGCGAGCAGGGCCTGAAGATCGGCTCGTGCTCGGGCTATCCGAAAGTGGTGATGGACAAAGTGGTCGAGCTGGCGGCGCGCAACGGCTATGTCGCCGACCATGTGGTGGCCACCGATGAAACGCCCAATGGCCGTCCGTGGCCGGCGCAAGCCCTGGCCAACGTCATTGCCCTGGGTATCGACGACGTGGCGGCCTGCGTGAAGGTGGACGACACCTGGCCGGGCATTCTCGAAGGTCGCCGGGCAGGCATGTGGACCGTGGCGCTGACCTGCTCGGGTAATGCCCTGGGCCTGACCTACGCCGACTACAAGGCGCTGCCGCTGGAGACGCTGGGCGCAGAGCGCGCGCGTATCGGGCGGATGTTCGAAGGCTCGCGGCCGCATTATCTGATCGACACCATTGCCGAGCTGCCGGCGGTGATCGATGACATCAACGCTCGCCTGGCGCGGGGTGAGATGCCGCAAGCCATGTAGGTTCAGCCATTCTGGCCCGCTATGTGCTTTGACCCCTGTATCGATTGCTGATCGATTGGTCAAACCGTCTAGTCGTTGTTTCGACGGCTTGCGTAAGACCAATCGATCAGGCGAGTCGGACTCCGTATTTACAGGGATCAGATGCATGACGCTTGCCCAACCACTCGACCTCGCTGCCCGTGCTACCGGCTGGAGTGCCGAGTTGATGCTGCGCTTTGTCCGCCGTGGGGCGAAGACCTGTATTGGTGCGCGGCGGCATTTTGGTCCTCTTTTGGTGCAGCGGCCGTTCTACCCGGAAGGGGCGCCGTGCCACGTTTATGTGCTGCACCCGCCCGGTGGAGTGGTGGGTGGCGACAAATTGGTGCTCGACGTGCACCTGGAGGCGGGCAGTCATGCACTGCTGACCATGCCCGGCGCCACCAAGTTCTATCGCAGTGCCGGCGACACCTCGACCCTCACCCAGCACTTTCACCTCGCGCCTGACAGCGTGCTGGAGTGGCTGCCCCAGGGCAGCATCTGTTTCCCCGGTGCCCGTGTGCGCCTGCAAAACCGCTTCAGCCTGGCGCCGGGTGCGCGCCTGCTGGCCTGGGAAACCCTGTGCCTGGGCCGTCCGGTCATGCACGAGACGTTCAGCCATGGTGCGCTGGACAGTCGTCTGCAAATCGATGTGCCTGACGATCCCGGTCTGCATGAACGCCTGCGCATCGAAGGCGGCCAACTGCAGAAGCTCGGCGGCTACCCCTTGCAGGCCACCTTTTGCGCCTATCCGGCTGACGAAGCACTGCTTGAGCAGACCCGCAGCCTGATTGGAGACTTGAGCGTACCTGCCGCAGCGACCTTGCTTGGCCAGCTTTTGCTGGTGCGCCTGCTGGATCACGACAACCAACGCCTGCAACTCACCCTGCAACGGCTATGGCATGCCCTGCGACCGGCCGTAGTCGGTCTGGCGCCATGCCCGCCGCGTATCTGGGCCACTTGAGAGAACGCCATGGAGCTGACCCCGCGAGAGAAAGACAAACTGCTGCTGTTCACTGCTGCGCTGCTGGCCGAGCGCCGCCTGGCCCGTGGCCTGAAGCTCAACTACCCGGAAGCCGTGGCCTTGATCAGCGCCACGGTGATGGAAGGCGCGCGTGACGGTCGCACCGTCGCCGAGTTGATGAACCTGGGGCGTGACGTGCTCAACCGTGAGCAGGTGATGGAGGGCGTGAGTGAAATGATCACCGATGTACAGGTGGAAGCGACGTTCCCCGACGGCACCAAACTGGTGACCGTACATGACCCGATTGTCTAGGAGCACAGGATGATTCCCGGAGAAGTACAGGTCGCCGAGGGCGACATCGAACTCAATGTCGGCTGCGCGCGTCTTGCGGTCACCGTGGCCAACCATGGCGACCGGCCCGTGCAGGTCGGTTCGCATTATCACTTTTACGAGGTCAACAACGCCCTGGTGTTCGAACGTGAAGCCACCCGTGGCTTTCGCCTGGACATCGCCGCTGGCACCGCCGTGCGTTTCGAGCCGGGGCAGGCGCGCACGGTGACCTTGGTGCCGTATGCCGGCAGGCGCGAGGTCTACGGTTTTCAAGGGCGGGTGATGGGCAGGTTGGAGGCGCGCGGATGAGCCGGATTTCCCGTCGGGCCTACGCCGACATGTTCGGCCCCACCGTCGGTGATCGCGTGCGCCTGGCCGATACCGAACTGTGGGTCGAGGTTGAGAAAGACTTCACGATCTACGGCGAAGAGGTCAAGTTCGGCGGCGGCAAGGTGATCCGCGACGGCATGGGCCAGGGCCAGATGCTCGCCGCCGAGGCCATGGACCTGGTGCTGACCAATGCCCTGATCATTGACCATTGGGGCATCGTCAAGGCTGATATCGGCATCAAGAGCGGGCGCATCGTTGGCGTTGGCAAGGCCGGCAACCCGGATGTGCAGCCCGGTGTGACCTTGCCGATCGGTGCGGGCACCGAAGTCATCGCCGCCGAAGGCAAGATTGTCACCGCTGGTGGCATCGACTCGCACATCCACTTCATCTGCCCGCAGCAGGTTGAAGAGGCGCTGACCTCGGGCGTCACCACCTTTATCGGCGGCGGCACCGGGCCGGCCACCGGCACCAACGCCACAACCTGCACCTCCGGGCCCTGGTACCTGGCGCGCATGCTCCAGGCGGCTGATGAGCTGCCGATCAACATCGGCTTGCTGGGCAAGGGCAACGCCTCACAGCCTGAAGCCCTTCGCGAGCAGATCCACGCTGGTGCCGTGGGCTTGAAACTGCATGAGGATTGGGGCTCGACGCCGGCGGCGATTGACTGCTGCCTGACGGTAGCCGACGAGCTGGATGTGCAGGTGGCCATTCACACCGACACCCTCAACGAGTCCGGCTGTGTCGAGGACACCCTGGCGGCTATCGGTGACCGCACCATCCACACCTTCCACACCGAAGGGGCGGGCGGTGGCCACGCGCCGGACATCATCCGCGCGGCGGCTTTTGCCAATGTGCTGCCGTCGTCGACCAACCCGACCTTGCCTTACACCATCAACACCGTGGATGAGCACCTGGACATGCTCATGGTCTGCCATCACCTGGACCCGAGCATCGCCGAGGACGTGGCCTTCGCCGAATCGCGCATCCGCCGTGAAACCATTGCCGCCGAAGACATCCTGCATGACCTCGGCGCGTTCTCGATGACCTCGTCCGACTCCCAGGCCATGGGCCGCGTCGGCGAGGTGGTGCTGCGCACCTGGCAGGTCGCCGACCAGATGAAGCGCCGGCGCGGGCCGCTGGCCCCGGACAGCAGCTACAGCGACAACTTCCGGGTCAAGCGCTACATCGCCAAGTACACCATCAATCCCGCGCTGACCCATGGCATCGCCCATGAAGTGGGCTCGGTGGAGGCCGGCAAACTGGCTGACCTGGTGCTCTGGGCGCCGGCCTTTTTCGGTGTGAAACCGGCCTTGGTGATCAAGGGCGGGATGATTGCCATGGCGCCGATGGGCGATATCAACGGCTCGATCCCGACCCCGCAACCGGTGCACTACCGGCCGATGTTCGGCGCCCTGGGCGCGGCGCGCAATGCCACGCGCATGACTTTCCTGTCGCAGTCCGCCATTGCGCGCGGCGTACACCAGCAGTTGGGCTTGCGCAGCTTGATCGGCGTGGCCCATGGCTGTCGCACGGTGCGCAAGGGCGACATGGTCCACAACGGCCTGTTGCCGTTGATTGAAGTGGATTCCCAGACCTACGAGGTACGTGCCAACGGTGAACTGCTGGTGTGTGAGCCGGCCACGGTACTGCCGATGGCACAACGTTATTTTCTGTTTTGAAGGAGCGAGCATGATTGTTCTCACGCGTCGGCTGAGTGAAGCCGAGCAGGTAAGCGCGACGCTGACCCTGACCCTGGACACGCGGATCAAGAGCCGGGTACGGGTCACCCTCGACGACGGTCGCGAGGCCGGCCTGATGCTTGAGCGCGGGCAGTTGCTGCGCGGCGGCGAGTTGTTGGCTGATGAACAGGGCGTGGAGGTCATTCGCGTGCTGGCGGCGGTCGAGCAGGTATCGACGGTGCGTTGCGACGATCCGCTGCTGCTGGCGCGGGCCAGCTATCACCTGGGCAATCGTCACGTGCCGTTGCAGATCGAGGCCGGATTTTTGCGTTATCAGCACGACCATGTCCTCGACGAAATGGTCCGTGGCCTGGGCTTGCAGGTCACGCAGGAACAGGCGCCCTTCGAGCCCGAGGCCGGCGCCTACCAGAGTGCGCCGCACAGCCATGCCCACAACGATCATCCCTTTGTTCGCGTTGCCCACCACTGAAATCGATAAGGACATTAGCCATGAACAAGACCCTTGCCCTCGCATTGCTGCTGGTTGCCGTACCGGCTTTCGCTCATCCGGGCCACGATGCCAACCCGTTGCAGGATGGCCTGCTGCACCCGCTGACCGGGCTTGACCATCTGCTGATGCTGCTCGGTACCGGCGTACTCGCGGCCTTGACCGGACGTACCTTGCTGCTGCCGTTGCTGACGCTCGGCGCCATGTTCGGCGGGGCGTTGCTGGGGCATCTGTTCGGCGGTGTGATCGGCATGGAGCCGATGATCATCGGTTCACTGCTGGTGGCCGCTGCGGCGTTGTTGCTGCCCGCTCGTCAACTGATGCTGGCCCTGGCCATGCCGCTGTTCGCCCTGTTCCATGGCTGGGCCCATGGCGTTGAAGCCAGCCCGGGCGCGTTCTGGGTGTTCAGCGCAGGCTTTGTTGCGGTCAGCGGCCTGTTGCTGTTGGCGGGCTTTGCCGCTGGCTGCCTGCTGCGCCGCCACCGTGGCCTGCAAAAAGCCTGCGGAGGCGGCTTGCTCGCCGGTGCTGCGTTGGTACTGGCGGGCTGATGAGTAGCGATCTGAAGCTGCTGCGCCTGCTGCAACTGGCCAGCCCGAGCCTGCCGGTGGGTGGTTTCACCTACTCGCAGGGGCTGGAATGGGCGGTGGAAGCCGGCTGGGTGCAAGGTGCCGAAGGCTTTCGCAGCTGGCAACTTCAGCAACTCGAAGACACCCTCGGTTATCTCGACTGGCCGTTGTTGGCGCGCCTGTACCAGGCCTGCCGCGACCAGGATAGCCAAGCGTTCACGCGCTGGAGCCAGTTCCTGCTGGCCAACCGCGAAACCGCCGAGCTGCGCCTGGAAGAACGCCAGCGCGGCATGGCCCTGGCGCGGATGCTCGACGGCTGGCAGATGTGCCAGGCCGACGCGTGGCGGCCAAGCCTGGCCTTGAGCCAGCTGGGCGGCATGGCCTGGCTGGGCGCGCACTGGGACATCCCGCTGCGTGACCTGGCCCTGGGCCATGGCTACGCCTGGCTCGAAGGCGCGGTGATGGCCGGCGTCAAGCTGGTGCCCTTTGGCCAACAGGCGGCCCAGAGTCTGCTGCGCGACCTGTGCGAAGCATTGCCCGCGGTGCTCGAACGCGCCTTGACGCTGCCGGACGATGAGCTGGGCGGTGGTTTGCCGCTGCTGGCGATTGCCTCGTCTCGTCACGAAACCCAATACACCCGATTGTTCCGATCCTGAGGAAACCCCTATGCAAAGCTACCAGCAACCCCTGCGCGTCGGTGTCGGCGGCCCGGTCGGCTCCGGCAAGACCGCGCTGCTTGAAGCCCTGTGCAAGGCCATGCGCGATCACTATGAAATCGCCGTGGTCACCAACGACATCTACACCAAGGAAGACCAGCGCATCCTCACCGAAGCGGGGGCGCTGGCCCCGGAGCGCATCGTCGGTGTGGAAACCGGTGGCTGCCCGCACACCGCCATTCGTGAAGACGCTTCTATGAACCTGGCGGCGGTGGAGGATCTAGCGCGCAAGTTCGGCAATCTGGAAGTGATCTTCGTCGAGAGTGGCGGCGATAACCTCAGCGCCACCTTCAGCCCGGAACTGGCTGATCTGACGGTTTATGTGATCGACGTGGCCGAAGGCGAGAAAATCCCGCGCAAAGGCGGACCGGGAATCACCAAGTCGGATTTTCTGGTGATCAACAAGATTGACCTGGCGCCTTATGTCGGTGCCTCGCTTGAAGTGATGGAAAAGGACACCCAGCGCATGCGCCCCGAGCGGCCCTGGACCTTTACCAACCTCAAGACCGGGCAGGGCTTGCAGCGGGTGATCGATTTCATAGTGGAGCGTGGGATGCTTGGCGCAGGGCACAAATAACGTCGTAACACTGATGCCTGTAGGAGCGGATTCAGCTATCACCGAAATGTACTGCCAGCCATACGGTCAGCAGTACACTGTCGGTCCACTCGACCCGGTGCCGACAATGGGCCGGGATCTCGACAAAATCCCCGGGCCGCAGCACCCGGTCACTGCTTTCATGCTCAAACCGCAGTCCGGCCGAGCCGCTTAATAACACCACCCATTCCCCTTGCGGCTGGTCATACCAGAAGCCCGCCGGGCTGGCCTGGCCCTGGGAGACAATACGTTCGATACGCACGCCCGGACGCGTCAGCAGTTCGTCGAAGTGTTCCTGTGTCTTATCAATGGGAAGGGCGCTGAACAGATTGTTGAGCATCGCTGTAAGACCCTCGTCTGGCACCAGATTGTGGTTTAAGGTGGCGGTTGCCACTCATGATAGGGAATCATCATGAAACACCCGCTTTTGCAGCCACTCTGTGTCACCATGCTGTTGAGCACCGGCCTGCCTGCGCTGGCCGCATTGCCCAGCGCGCCGTCCTACATCGATGATAGCGGTTACCCGGAGGCGGCCAAGCAGCGCATCCTGCCGCCGATGTTCGAGCAGACCCTGGCCAGCACCCGTTATGTCGCCAAGGCCGACAACCCGCTGATCACTCAAGCTGAGGCCAGCGGCTTCAACCAGACCAGCAATTACGAGCAGACCCGTGCATACCTGAACAAGCTGGTCGCCGCCGCCGGGGGCAGTATCGTCCTTCACGATTTGCCGGAAAAAAGCGCCGAAGGCCACCCGATGGTCATGGTCATCGCTTCGCTTGAGGTCGACAAGTCGCCCGCCGGGCTCAACGAGTCGGGTAAGCCGACGATCTTTGTCGAGGCCGAGATCCACCCCGGTGAGGCCAATGGCAAGGACGCCATGTTCATGCTGCTGCGCGACATGACTACCGGTGACAAACCGCTGGCGAGCCTGCTGGAGAAGGTCAACATTCTGTTCATTCCCACCGTCAACATCGATGGCGACTTGCGCCGCAGCGCCTATGGGCGGATCAACCAGAACGGCCCGCAAGAAACCGGTTGGCGCGTCAACGGCCTGAACTACAACCTCAACCGCGACTTCACCAAGCTCGACAGCGCGGAGATTCGCAACGTCGCCTGGGTGTTCAACACCTACGACCTGAGCTTCTTTGCCGACACCCATTCCACCGATGGCGCCATGTATCCCTACGACAGTTCCTACTGTCACAACGGCAACGGCTGGTCACCGGCCAGCAGTGCGTGGATGGATAACGTCATGCGTGCACCGGTGTACAAGGCCCTGGAGGCGGACGGGCACCTGGTCCACGAGTGCATCAGCCTCAACGACAACCAGGACCCGACTAAGGGGTATTACCCGTACCGCACCGATTACGCGCGGTTCTCCAACCAGTACGGCGACATTCGCAACGTCCCCTCGATCCTCATCGAACAGCATGCCTTGCATCCGTACCAGACTCAGGTGCTGGGCAATTATGTGATGCTCAAGAGCATGTTCGAGGTGATTGGCGAGCAATCGGTGTCGCTCAAGGAGGCGATTCGCCAGGACCGCGAGCGGCTTGAAAGCCAGCAGGACGTGGTCCTCACCTGGAAACCAGGCAAAGCCCAGACCACGCCATTCACGGTCGGCGACTATCGCTACGAACAGTCACCGATCACTGGCGCCAAGACTATCGTCTGGAGCAACAAACCCAAGCAGTTGACGGTGCCGGTGAGCGGCAATACCGAGCCGGATCTGGTCACCAAGCGCCCCCAACAGTACGTGGTTCCTGGCCAGTGGCGCGAGGTCATTGCCCGGCTCAAGGCCCACGGCATCCAGATGACCACCCTGGACAAGCCCACGGCGATGGCGGTCACCCTTTACCGCATGGATGAGGTCAAGGTGGCGGGCGGTTTCGAACCCGATCGTGCGCAACCCAACCAGATCCCCGGCTACGAAGGGCGTCTGCCGGTCAGTGGTGTGGCCAAACCTTTCGAACGGCTGCAGACCTTCCCGGCAGGTTCGGTGGTGATCGACCTCGACCAACCACTGGGGGTGCTGGCGGTGAACCTGTTGTATCCGCAAAGTCCTGATTCGTTCTGGGCCTGGGGCTTCTTCAACTCGACTTTGGTAGTGGCTGAAGAACCCGAGGAGTACGTGATGGAGCCGATGGCGCGCAAGATGCTGGCCGAGAGCCCTGAACTGAAGGCCGAGTTCGACAAGAAGCTCAAGGCTGACAAGGCCTTTGCCGCCAGCCCCAGTGCGCGGCTGCAGTGGTTCTACCAGCGCACACCGTTCTATGACGTGAATGCCTTTGTCTATCCGGTGGGGGCGGTGTTCTGATGCAACCCACCACGTTGCAAGCGTTCAATCAGTGTGTGCTGCAGTTGGCCAGGCTTGCCCGTGAGGAGGGTGGCTCGCATTTTATCGCCGACGGCTTGCAGGCCTTTCGCCAACTGGTGCCGTTCGCCGCGGCCTGGTGGGGGGAGATGTCTGCAGACGCCGCCAGCGCACCGCTGCAGAGCTGGATGCATGGGCGCATCGATCTTCCTGCCTCCTTTGCCGGCGAATGGCATCATGTCGCCGGTCTGGACAGCTTTGCCCTGGATACCTTGGCCAGGCCGGGCAGGGTGATACGCGACAGCGAGTTCACCGACCCCGACGAGGCGGTCAACGACTTTGCCCGTCGTTACAACCTCTACCATCTGATGAATATCACCTTCGAGCTGCCTGAGAGTGGCCTGAATTTCTTTGTCTGTTTGTACCGGGGCGTTGACGAAGAGGCGTTCAACGCTAGCGAGGACGGCTTGTTTGCCGCCTTCTGCGAACACCTGCTGCAACTCTGGCGCTTTCAGGTACAGGACATGATTCGCATCGACACCGGCAACGGTGCCAGCGATTTCGGCGTTGCCCGCCTGGACGGTAGCTTGTTGTACATCGGGGCACGCTTGTGCGCGGCGATACAGCGTGAAGTCCCGGGCTGGAACGGCTCGGTGTTGCCGCCCGAGGTCACCGCGCAGCTGCGTCAGGTGCCGTGTGTGATGCGCCTGGGGCGCTGTGCACTGACCCTTAGCCCGAATGCCGAGCATGTGATCCTGTCACTTGAAGCGCCTGCCCCGGGTGTGGTGCTAGCGCCCCGTGAACGCACCGCCGCGATGCTGTTTGCCGCCGGCCATTCCTACAAGGAAATCGCCCGGATCCTGTCGTTGAGCCCGGCCACGGTGCGCACCTACTTGCGCAATTGCTATGCGCAACTAGGGGTCAAGAGCAAGGTGGAACTGGGGTCGGTCTTGCGCTCTGCAGCACCGCTTGCAGAAAAAATCGCCTGACCCTCCTCATTTGCAGAGGTCCGTTGTTTTGTCGCGCGCGATAGGGTGTGTGCAGAGCCGACAAAAACAAGAGAGCGTTCCAATGCAACGACTGATACCCAAGCTGATGGCCGCGACCCTGGCCTTTTCTTCGCTGCAGGCAATCGCCGCCGCAGACCTGGTGCTGGTCAACGGCAAGGTGTTCACCGCCGAGCCCGGCCAGGCGCTGATGCAAGCGGTGGCGGTCAAGGACGGCAAGATCCTGCAAGTGGGTAGCGATGCCCAGATCAACGCCCTGGCCGATGTTCACACTCAACGTATCGACCTCGGCGGCAAGGTGCTGATGCCGGGCATGATCGACACCCACAGCCATCCGGTCATGGGCGCCTTCGCCAGCCTCGGTGCCAACCTTGAGGATGAGGTCAAGCCGCTGGCGCAACTCGAGCAATGGATACTTGCCGAGCTCAAGGACGGCCGCGGGCGTGCCGGTGACGTCATCAGTATCGCCGGGGTGAGTTCGGCGTACTGGGAGAAAAGCCGCGAGCTGGGCCAGGTGTTCAACCAGGGACGTTGGGCCGACCAGCCATTGGTGCTCAATGGTATCGACGGCCACACCGGCTGGGCCAACAACGCCATGCTAAAACGAGTGAAAATCGACGCGGCACTGGTCAAGGGTATGTCAGAGCAAGACCGCAGCTATGTTGGTCACGACGCCGACTTCACCCCTAACGGCTATTTCTCCGAGTCGCGCTGGGACCAGGTACGCAGCCAGATTCCAGCGGCCAGCGAGGAGATGATGCTCAAGGCCACCCGTGAAGCGGTGCGGATCAACAACCAGTACGGGGTGACTGCCTGGATGGACGCTGCCGCCAACGCCGGCAACGACGATTCGCTGTTTGACTTCAAGCCCACCGCACAGAGCTATGGTGTGTTGCCGCTGTACCGTGCGCTGGCCGAGAAGGGCGAGCTCAACGCCCATGTCGCCGCGTTGATGATCGCCAACCCCAAGAGTCGGCCAGCGGACCTGGAGGTACTGGCCACGGTGATGAAAAAGTACCAAGGCGTACCCAATCTGAGCTTTCCGGGCATCAAGGTTTTCGTCGACGGGGTGCTCGAATATCCCGGCCAGACCGCCGCCGTGCTGGTGCCCTACAAGAACAGCCAGAAAGACGGCCAGTTGCTGATCGAGCCCGAGCACTTCGGGGCGCTGGTGGCCGCGGCGGAGCAACGCGACTGGATCGTGCACATGCATGCGGTCGGCGACCGCGCGGTGCGTGAGTCGCTCAATGGCGTCGAATACGCACGCACGCTCAACAGTACGCCCAAGGCGCACAGCATCAGCCACCTGCAACTGGTCGACCCCAAGGACTTTCCACGCTTCAAGCAACTGGGGGTGATCGCGTCAATGCAATTGCTCTGGGCCACGGGGGAGAACTACACCGTGGAGCTGGTCAAGCCTTACATCAGTGCTTCGGCCTACAGCTACCAGTACCCGGCGCATTCCCTGCAGCAGGCCGGTGCGCTGATTGCCGGTGCCAGTGACTGGCCGGTGTCGAGCCCCAACCCCTGGAACGCCATTGCCCAGGCCATCACCCGCAAAGGCCCGCTGGGTGTGCTCAACGCCAAGGAAAGCGTCGACCGCGAGGTCATGTTCCAGGCCTACACCCTCAACGCCGCCAAGACCCTGCGCCTGGAACAGCAGATCGGCTCGCTGGCGCCCGGCAAGCAGGCCGACCTGATCGTGCTGGATCGTGATGTGTTCAAGGTCAGTAACGATGAACTGTTCGACACCCAGGTACTGAAGACCTTCTTCGCCGGCAAACAGGTCTACGCTCCGGCGTCCTGACCGCTCCCCCCTGACGATGCCTGGCTCCTTGCGCTGCGAGGGGCCCGGCTTCGCCTGCACAACGCTACCCGCACACCAATAACAACAAGGGTTTTGTATGAACGCACGCGCCGTTTTTTCGCTCGCCAGCTTGCTGCTGGTGCCTCTGACCAGCCAGGCCCTGACCCTGAGCGACGACTTCAGCCTGGAGACGGAGCTTACCGTTGCCAGCGATTACCGCAGTCGGGGTATCTCGCAGACCCTCGGAGATCCCGCCCTGCAGGCCGGCACCACGTTGATCCACAGTAGCGGCCTGTACCTCGGGGCCTGGACCTCGAACGTCGATTTCGGCTTCGACTTCAAGACCCGCCAGGAGCTGGAGTACTATGCGGGCTGGTACTGGCAAGCGAGCGATGCCATCAGCCTCGATCTGGGCTACATCAAATATGCCTACCCCAAGGAAGGCCAGTTCAACCTGAGTGAGGTGTACGCGATCCTGGATGTGTATGGCGTGAAGCTTGCGGCCTATTACTCCGATGACACGCCGAATGTGTTTGGTGAGGACCAGGACACGCTCTATACCTACCTCGGCTACACCCTTGCCTTGCCGGGGGAAGTGGGCCTGGAATTGCGCGCCGGGCGCAATGATGTAAAAGATCCGGCGTTCTGGTCCGCCAGTGGTGATGACCGCAAGGCGTACTACGAGTGGGAAGCGAAACTGAGCCGTGAGTTTGTCGGGGTTACCTGGGGGCTGAGCTATATCGATACCGACCTGTCGAAAAGTGAGTGCGTCGGTTGGTATGGCTATGATGACCTGTGCACGGCTACCGTGGTGGTCAGTGCCAGCAAGACGTTCTGATCGCTTCGGGGATTGTGTTGTGCCTGTGGGAGCGGGCCGCAAACGCGGCGCCTATCCTGTATTGTTCAAAACCGCCGTTTTCAGAAGAACAGTGCATGCGCCCCAGTCACGACCGCCCCTGGCAGGTTTTTCTCATCTTCCTGCGCCTGGGGTTGACCTCATTCGGCGGCCCCGTCGCCCACCTGGGCTATTTTCGTGACGAATTCGTCTGCCGCCGAGGTTGGTTGAGCGAGCGCAGTTATGCCGATCTGGTGACGCTCTGTCAGTTTTTGCCCGGTCCCGCCAGCAGTCAGGTCGGTATCGCCTTGGGGCTGTCACGGGCGGGTTACCGTGGCGCGCTGGCGGCCTGGCTCGGCTTTACCTTGCCTTCGGCGTTGGCGCTGATGCTCTTTGCCCTGGGCCTGGCAAGCATCGGTGAGGCCATGCCCGCGGGTATTCTGCAGGGGCTGAAAGTGGTGGCAGTGGCGATTGTCGCCCAGGCGGTGTGGGGCATGGCGCGTAATCTCTGTCCGGATGCGCCACGGCTAGCGCTGATGACTGTTGCGGCTTGTCTGGTACTGCTGGTGCCCTCGGCCTGGGCGCAGGTGGGGGTGATTGTGGCGGCCGGCTTCGCCGGTCTGCTGATGTTCAAACCGGTGACGACCCAGGCACACGACCTTCTGCCCATCAACGTCAGTCATGGTGCAGGCGTCTTCTGGCTGACGCTGTTTTTTGTCCTGCTGCTGGGGCTGCCATTGCTGGCGGAATTCTGGCCCAGCCCGACCTTGAATATGTTCGATGCCTTTTACCGTACCGGGTCGCTGGTGTTTGGCGGCGGCCATGTGATGTTGCCGTTGCTCCAGGCTGAGGTGGTGCCCACCGGCTGGGTCAGCAACGAGACATTCCTCGCCGGCTACGGCGCTACCCAGGCCGTACCGGGCCCGTTGTTCACGTTTGCAGCGTTTCTCGGTGCCTCGATGCAGGGGCCGCAATCCGGCTGGCTCGGCGCTGTGCTGTGCCTGATCGCGATTTTCGTGCCGTCGTTTCTGTTGATCTTTGGCGCGCTGCCGTTCTGGGAACAGCTGCGGCGCAACCTGCGCATGCAGGCGGCGCTGCTGGGTATCAATGCTGCGGTGGTTGGCCTGCTGCTGGCGGCGCTGTATCAACCGGTGTGGACCAGCGCTATTGTGCGGCCGGTGGACTTCGCATTGGCCTTGGTCGCGCTGCTGGCGTTGATGGTCTGGAAGCTGCCGCCGTGGCTGGTGGTGGCGGGGTGCGGCGCTGCCGGCTGGCTGTTATAGGGCTTGCCCTACTATGAGAACTACAGCTCCAGTTCCATGTGAACGATATCGATGGGTTGCCCACCTACGCCGTGGCTGAACACCCCTCGTCGGCGCGTCACAAACCCGTGCTTTTGGTAGAACCCTTGCGCATTCAGGGTCGACTCCACTTTGATCACGTCTATGCCCGGGCCACGGGCCTTTTCAATGCCGATCTGCAGCAGGTGCTCACCCAGTCCGATACCCGAAACCTCACGCAGTAAAAACAGGCGTGTCACTTCTCCAGGCTCGGCATCAACAAAGGCGACAATCCTGTCCTGTTGCAGGGCCACTACCATTTGCCCTTGCTCAATAAGCCGCTCATAGAACGCCGATGTTCGTTCGCCCATCCAGCCGCTGATTTGCTCAGGGCTATACAGGCCATTGGCTAGCGCCTTGATTGAGTGCCGGGTGACATCGAAGACCGCCTGGCCGTCGCCAGGTTGTGCGGGACGCAGGGTGTAGGTTTGCATAAACATATCCTTGTTGTATGAATCCGGCGTTCAGAATCCATAGTAATCCAAGGATGAATAGCGATTCACGTTGAAACCTCAGCACTGGCCGAGTAATCGCTCGATCTGCGCCATTTCCCAGGTGCTGAGCAAACTGACCGGATCGGTGCCGTAGCGCTGCCAGGTGTCCAGCGAGCCGTAGCGACCATCGGGGTGCCGGCAGTGTTCGCAGTGGTGCAGGCGCTTGCCTTCGAAGTCCAGCACCAGTTGCCAGCCTTCGATGTCGACCTGGACCTGGCTGCCTGGCAGCGCAGATTCCAGGCGACTGATCGGGCGAATACCCAGGGCCGCGTCGCGCAATTGCTGGTAGACCTCACGAGGGGATAGGGCAAGCATCAGTCATGTGTTCCTACGAGGGGATTGTATATTCACGGTGCCATCACGATAATGAGAGTAATTACTATTAGCGTGTGATAACTGTTGTGACCAGCTCTGTCGACTCCAAGGCAATCGTGGCCCATCTGTACAGCGACCATCATCGCTGGTTGCGCGCCTGGCTGTATCGCCGTCTCAACTGCCCGCATGATGCCGCCGACCTGGCTCAGGATACCTTTGTCCGGGCCATGGGCAGTAGTGCCTTGCCCTCACTGGAGGAACCCCGTGCCTTCCTTGCCACGGTTGCCCGGCGCTTGCTGAGCAACCTGTTTCGCCGTCGCGCGCTGGAACAGGCCTACCTGGAAGAGCTGGGCCGACTGCCCGAGTACTGCATGCCCTCGGCGGAAGATGTACTGCTGGTGCGCGAGGCACTGGCGCAGATCGACCGTTTGCTCGACGGTCTGCCTGAGCGGGCACGCCACGCGTTTATCCTGCACCGCCTGGAAGGTCTGAGCCAGCCAGTGATCGCAGAGCAATTGGGGGTGTCGCTGGCGACGGTGGAGCGAGATTTGCGTCGGGCGTTTGTGCATTGTTTGAGTGTGGAGACCGAAGCATGAGTAATGCAGCGGTCGATCGCGCCACCCACGAGGCCGTGGGCTGGTTGCTCAAACTTGAAAATGTGCCGGCGCAAAGCATGGAGCTGCGTGCCTTTGAACGCTGGCTGCAGCAATGCCCGAGCCATCAGGCGGCTTGGCAACGGGTCAATGCCCTGCTCGAAGGGCCTCTGGCCGACCTGCAGCAGGCCGAGCAGCGCAATCCAGGGCAGCTGGCAATGGCCAGTCGCAGCCTGCGCGCGCAGCCTTCGCCATCGCGGCGCAAGGTCCTGGGCGGTGGTCTGGCAATGCTGTTGCTGGGCTTGGGCAGTGCTGGCCTGGTCCATCGGCGCACGCCGTTGGGCGATCTGTTGGCCGACCTGCACACCGGTACCGGTGAGCGTCGTGCCGTCACCCTCAGCGACGGTTCGCGGTTGCGCTTGAACGCCCGTACCGCCGTAGACCTGCGTTTCACTGCCAGCCAGCGTGTGCTGGTGCTGCGCGACGGGGAGTTGCAGGTCGATGTCGCAGCCGAAACCGGTCGACCGTTCATTGTCGCCACCCAGCAAGGCCAGGTGCAGGCCCTGGGCACGCGATTCAGCGTGCGCCAGGACGCACAACAAAGCCTGGTGGCGGTGCAGCAGCACGCGGTGCTGGTCACTACCGGCAATGCAAGCCCGCAGCGGGTCGAGGAGGGCCAGGCGTTTGCTTTCGATGGCCGGCGCAGCATAGCCGTGGCGCCTTCGTTACGCACCCGGGCCAGTTGGACCGATGGCCGTGTGGATGTGCGCGACGAGCCTTTGGGCGACCTGATCGATGCCTTGCGCCCGTATCGCGCCGGCTTGCTGCGAATCAGTCCGCAGGCAGCGCGGATCCGGGTGTATGGCAGCTTTCCGCTGGATGACAGCGACCGCACCCTGGTGTCACTCAGCGAGACCTTGCCGATCCGCGTCGACAGCTTCGGCGGCTGGCTGACGCGCATTGATCTGAGCTGATCTGAAAAAAATCAGCAGGCCGTGAGGGGATCCGGCCACTGGCGTGTCCTCGTTATGGACAACAACTGCAAACGAGCCCACAGCCAATGCCAGACTCCATGATCCGTCCCAGCTTGCTGGCCCTCGCCATCGCCCTGGGCAGCAGTGCGCCGCTGTATGCGTTGGCGCAGAACGACAGCAGCGTCAGTGCCACCCAGGTTTTCGATATTCCGGCCGGCGATCTGGGTGAAAGCCTCAGTCGCATCGCTCGCCAGTCCGGCCGTGTGCTGTCGGTCAGCCCGGCGTTGGTGCAAGGCAAACGGGCCGCCGCGGTCAGCGGTCAGTTCACCCCCGAGCAAGCCGCCATCCAGGCCCTGCGCGGCAGCGGTCTTGACCTGAACATCACCGCCGGCGGCACCTGGAACCTGGTACCCGCGGTGGTCGGCGATGCCATGGAGCTGGGGGCTACGCAGATCACCGGGCAAGGCAGCGAGGACGCCTGGGGACCAGTAGTGGGTTTTGTCGCCAAGCGCACCGGCACCGCGACCAAGACCGACACCTCGGTGCTGGAAGTACCGCAGACCATCAACATCATCACCCAGGATGAGATCAAGGCCCTGGGTTCGCAGACGGTGACCCAGGCCCTGCGCTACACCCCTGGCATCACCGGCGGTGGTTTCTCCGACCGCGTCGGGATCTTCGATGAGCCCACCTCCCGTGGCTTCAGCCCGACGCCTTTGTACCTGGACGGTTTGCACCTGCCTTACGGTGGCGGCAGCACCGGCGGTGCGCTGCAGATCGACCCCTATCTGCTCGAACGCATCGAAGTGATGAAAGGACCGGCCTCGGTGCTCTATGGTCAAAACCAGCCGGGCGGGTTGATCAACATGGTCTCCAAGCGTCCGACCAGTACCCCGCAGCGCGAAGTGGTGCTCGGGGGCGGCAGCCAGGAGCGTCGCTATGGCGCGTTCGATTTCGCCGGTCCCATGGACGAGCAGGGCGAGTTCCTTTACCGCCTGACCGGCAACGGCCTGGATAAGAACGGCGAAATTGATTACGTCGAACAACAGCGCTTCTTGCTCGCGCCGAGCATGACCTGGGTGCCTAACGAGCAGACGCGCCTGACGATCTACGGCCACTACCAGAAAGACAATGGCGTCCCTGAGGCCCAGGGCTTGCCCGCAATAGGTACGGTATTCGCCAGCCCCAACGGGCGGATCAAGCGCAGCCGCTTTATCGGTGAGCCCGATGTCAACGCCTACGACCGTGAGCAGTATGCCTTCGGTTACGAGCTGAGCCACGAGCTGAATGACATCTGGACCCTCAAACAAAATACCCGCTACGCCTACGTCGACGACCGCTTCCGGGCGCCGCTGCACGGTTACAGCTTCGTCACCAACCCGCAAACCGGAGTCGACGACCAGCGCTACATGACCCGCTTCGGTGTTGACTGGGCGCAGCGCAACAAGGTGTTTGGCGTGGATAACATCGCCCAGGCCAAATTCAACACTTTCGATGTAGCGCACACCCTGCTGGTGGGCGTCGACTACTACCACTCCAACTCCAAGTTCCTCGGCCTGTACGACCGCAACCCACCGATCATTGACCTGTATTCGCCGGTATACGGCCAGCCGCTGAACTTCGGCCAGCCGTTCAACTGGGACAACACCGTGACCCAGACCGGCCTGTATGTGCAGGACCAACTCAAGTGGAACAACTGGTTCGTGACCCTCGGTGGCCGTTATGACTGGGCTGAAACCGAAACCCGGGAGCCTATTGCGCAGAACTTCGCCACCCTCAAGGACGAGAAGTTCACCGGCCGCGCCGGGATCGGCTACAGCTTTGACAGCGGTATCACGCCCTACCTGAGTTACACCGAGTCGTTCCTGCCGGTCACCGGCGCGGACATCAATCACAAGCCGTTCGAGCCATCCACCGGCAAGCAGGTCGAAGCCGGGGTCAAGTACCAGCCACCGGGCCAGGAAAGCTTCATCCAGCTGTCGGTGTATGAGATCAAGCAGCAGAACATCCTGACCACTGATCCGACCGACTGGACCCGCAGTGTTCAGGTCGGCGCATTGCGCTCGCGCGGTGTCGAGCTGGAGGGCAAGGCCAGCCTCAGCGACAACCTCGACATGATCGCTTCGGTATCGCGTAACGATGTGGTGTACACCAAGGACAACGACGGACGCGAAGGCCGCCACCCTTCAGGCACGCCACCGATGACCGCATCGCTATGGCTGGACTATCACTTTACCGGTGACACCCCGCTGGCCGGCCTGGGCATGGGGCTGGGCGCACGCTACGTGCGTGGCAGTGACGGCAGTGACTTCGCTTACGATCACTTCAGCATCCCGTCCTACACCGTGTACGACGGCATGCTTTCCTATGACTTCCAGCAGTCACCGCTGCGTCTGAAAGGGGTCAAGTTGCAGGTCAACCTGCAGAACCTCGAAGACAAGGTGTATGTCAGCCGCTGCACCAGTGATGTGGATTGCTACTACGGTGAAGGGCGAACCTTGACTACCGATCTGACTTACAACTGGTAAGTCGTCCCATCAAGCATCGCGCAACAGGTCCTGGGCATCGAGCAGACGGTAGGCAATCTCCGGCTGACGTTCCAGCGCCCGGCGGATGGCAGCGGGGATGTTCTGCCGGGTCTTGCGGCACAGGCCCGGAAGCTCTGCTATCTGGATGTTGAAACCGCGCATGGTCCGCACTTCGTTGTCGCTGGGGCTGATCTGCAGGCGGATACCGAGGTTCTCGTAGAGCTTGCGCTGCATATGCTCGAGGTCTGCCAGGCTCTGCAGGTTTTCCAGGCGCTCGATCAAGCGCTTTTCCTCCTGGCGGGTCAGCAGCAGGATGCGCATGTCCTGCAGCGTTTCACGGCCGCAATCACAGGCGCCGGGCGGGCAGGGGGAGCGCGTGGGCAAGGTGGCATTCATGCCCTTCAGCATAGCGATGACCACGGGCTTTTGCCCAGAGGCGAGCCGCACCCTGTCGTCGGGCGGCTCGCCTGGGGTAGGCGGCTTATTCCTGTTTGAGTTTCCAGGTGCCCGGCAACGACAGGTCACCGGAGCTGATGTCCCACACGCTGCTGACGCACAGCAGCGGGTTGTGCAGGTCGGCGTTGACCTTCAGTGCGGCGGTCACCCCGTCGTAATTGAAACTCTGCGGGAAGCCCACGGCTGCCAGCGGCACGCTGATCTGCGCGGCGTTCTTGTCTACGTTCAGGGCATAGCCGGGGGAGTCGATGTAGATCGGCGCACCTGGCCAGGTGGCTGGCAGTTTCGGTTTAGCCCCTTCGGGGATGTCACGCACCTTCAGGCCACTCGGGCCGCAGCTTGCATCCTTGCTCAACACCACCCAGTGGGAGTGCCACAGGCCGCCGTCGTTGTCGGTCTTGCCATCGTGGTTTTCATCGAGTTGCGGGGTGTCATCGAAGTCCGGGTGCGAAGTCAGCGCCAGGGCGAGGATCCCGGCCTTGGCCTCGAAGCCGACGCTGCTGCTGTCCAGGCTGGTGGGCCAGACATAGCTGTAGACCTCAGCGCCGGCAAATGAGCCCTTGGCGCTGGGCAGGCGGCTGCCGGCCTTGCCGTCGACCAACTGTTCGAACACCAGGTTGTCGCCTTGCTTGAAGACGCGGGTCTGGACCAGGTCGAAAGCGGCTTCGGCGTTGCCCTTGGCGCTGCTGATGCCCGGGCTTTCATGGGCCCAGACCTGGGTGGCAAGCAAACTCAAGGTGAAGGCCAGTGTGCGTTTCATGGGATGACTCCTGTGGATTTATGGTTTCGAATCGATACCAAATAGCCTAATCTCATCCCGGCCTTTGTCAATATAGTTTTTATTCGATACTATCTATCGACGTGATTAACCGAGGCCACACACCGTGCTATTCGACCTGTTGGAAAGGTTGTCGAGCCTGACCCGCGTCTGGTTTCGCCAGCATCCGCTGCTGGCCGATCTGCAGCCGATTCAGCTGAGTGCCTTGCTTTACCTGGCGCGTTGCAACCGTTATTCCAATACGCCGTTGGCAGTCACCGAGTACCTGGGCCTTACCAAGGGCACCGTCTCGCAATCGCTCAAGGCCCTGGAAACCAAGGGCCTGATCGTCAAGACCCAGGACGTGGCGGACAAACGCAGCGTGCACCTGAGCCTGACCGAACCTGCCCGGGCACTGCTCGCTGAAGTGATGCCACCGGATTTTCTCGCGGCCGCCAGCGCGCGCATGGGCGCTGACGCCCAGGACCTGGAACGCCTGTTGGGCGAGCTGTTGCGCACCATTCAACGCAGCGAGAACGTGCCGGGATTCGGTCTGTGCAAGACCTGCCGTTTTCACCGCAAGACCGCTACTGGCGGCTTCTGCGAATTGACCCAGGAGCCGCTGGCCGCGGCCGAGCGTGAACTGATCTGCCGCGAGCATCAGCTCGCCGAACTGACGGAGTAATGCCGATGAAGCTTGAAACTGTCCTGACCGGCAAGGCCGTGCCCTTTACCCGGCCCGGTTCTGCCAGCGCGATCGCCAAGCAACCGCGCAGCGGCGCGTTGGCCGTGACTGAACTGGGCCTTGCCGGTGACGAACAGGGTGACCTGCGCGTGCACGGTGGCAAGGACAAGGCCATCCACCATTACCCGCGTGAGCACTATGCGTTGTGGGCGGCGGAGTTGGGCGAGCTTGCGTTGTTGCAAGCGCCTGGCGCCTTCGGTGAAAACCTCAGTACCCATGGCTGGACCGAGCAGACGGTGTGCCTGGGTGATCGCGTGCGGGTGGGGACGGCGTTGCTGGAGGTGTCTCAGGGGCGCATGCCGTGCTGGAAGCTCAATGATCGCTTCGGGGTCAAGGACATGTCATTGCGGGTGCAGCAGAGCGGGCGTACCGGTTGGTATTACCGGGTGCTGGAGGAGGGTGTGCTGGCGGCGGGGGATTCATTCGAGCTGATCGCGCGGCCGCATCCTCAGTGGTCGGTGGCGCGGCTGTCGTCGGTCTTGTTCGATAAGCGGATTGACCACGAAATCATTCGCCAGTGCCTGGAACTGCCACTGGTGCCGTCCTGGCGACGGACCCTGGAGCGCCGCCTGGACCAGGCCGCAGTGGAAGACTGGGCTCCGCGCCTGCAGGGGCCACAGGGGTAAGGTTCATCGCGGGGCAAGCCCGCTCCCACCAGGACCGGTGAGAGCGGGCTTGCCCCGCGAAGT
>NZ_JBMOWO010000067.1:0-2951 GCF_049310525.1 Pseudomonas sp. GZD-222 | reverse complement strand
TACTCCCACCCCCCCTCGCCCACGCCCGCTCCCTGCACCCCCTCCCCCCCCCCGCGAAGTGAAATCAAGGCGTGATCGCGACCTTCATCACACCATCGCGTTGATGGGCAAACAGCTCGTAGGCGGCCTCGATATCGTCCAGCTTGAAGCGGTGGGTGACCAGCGGCTTGAGGTCGACGCTGCCACTGCTGACCACCTCCATCAAGCGGCGCATGCGCTCCTTGCCACCGGGGCAGAGGGTGCTGACGATGCTGTAGTCACCCAGGCCGGCGGCAAACGCCGACAGCGGGATGGTCAGGTCGGAGGAGTATACGCCCAGGCTCGACAGGGTCCCGCCCGGACGCAGGATGCGCAGGGCTGATTCGAAGGTTGACTGGGTGCCCAGGGCCTCGATGGCGACATCCACGCCGCGGCCGTGGGTCAGGGCCATGATCTGCTCGACCACATTGCCCTGTTTGAAATCGACCACGTGAGTGGCGCCCAGCTGGCGTGCAACGGTCAGTCGGGCGGCTACGGTATCGACACCGATGATCGTGGTCGCTCCCATCAAGCGGGCACCGGCCACGGCGCACAGGCCGATGGGACCGAGGGCGAATACTGCGACCGTGTCACCGATCCGTACTCCGCCACGTTCGGCGCCGGAGAAACCGGTGGACATGATGTCCGGGCACATTAACACCTGCTCATCACTCAGACCGTCGGGGATTGGCGACAGGTTGGCCATGGCGTCGGGCACCAGCACGTATTCGGCCTGGCAGCCATCGATGGTATTGCCGAACTTCCAGCCGCCAGCGGGACGAAAACCATGGGGAGTACCCGGGCCGTCCTGGGAGGCGCAGCCACAAAGACAGGCGTAACTGTGACCACTGGGAGTAATTGCGCCAGCGATGACACGCTGACCTTCAGTGAAACCCTGAACCTGGCTACCGAGTTTTTCAATGATGCCGACCGGCTCGTGACCGATGGTCAGGCCTTTGGCGACCGGGTATTCGCCGCGCAGGATATGCACGTCGGTACCGCAAATCGTCGTGGTGGTAACGCGTATCAGCGCGTCGGAGGGACCCACGTCGGGGATGGGTTTTTCATCCAGAACAATGCGGTTTTTTTCAACGAAGATTGCCGCTTTCATGCGGGACATGGCCATTTCTCCTGAACAGGTGTGCGTGGCTGGGCGTGCAGTCAGCGTTCAGGGTGCGCGTTTGGCGGGCGTAAGGCCAGTGATCGGGATCAATAGGAGGGTAAACGCGTCGCGGGGCAACCCTGCTCCACCAGTTTTCCTTTCACCCCGGTGGGAGCGGGCTTGCCCCGCGATTGTTTGCAGCAGGCGATCTAGATCAGGCCGCCGAGCTCAGCTTGTTGGCGCCTTGAGCCTTGGCCACCTGCTTGCGGCAGGCGTCGCCAAAGGCCTGGAACATTTTCACCGAGTCCGGGTTCTGCGCCGCTTGCCATTCCGGGTGCCATTGCACCGCGAACAGGAAGGGCGACAGGCTCGGCGCATGGATAGCCTCTACCAGACCATCTTCGGCGCGGGCCAGCGGCTCGATGCCTTTGCCGAGGTTTTTCAGGCCCTGGCCGTGCAGCGAGTTGACGCGGATCTCGTCGCTTTGCAGCAGTTTGTGCAACCAGCTGCCTTGTTCCACACGCACGCTGTGAACAGCGCTGTACTGCACGTCTACCGGATCTTCCGGGTTTTCCCGGTGATCGTTGAAGCCGTCTACTGCGTAGACCTTCTGGTAGATATCACCACCCAGGGCCACGTTGATTTCCTGCATGCCACGGCAAATACCGAAAATCGGCAGGCCACGAGCGATGGCAGCTTTCACCAGAGGCAGGTCGAACAGGTCGCGGTTACGATCCTGGGCTTTGCCCGGGGTTTCGTTTTCCTGGCCATAGAGCGCTGGGTCGATGTTACTGCCAGCACCGGTCAGGTAAACACCATCAGCCATGTCCAGGTAGGTTTCGAGGTCTTCGATGCCGCAGCAGGTCGGTACCAGGACGGGTACGCAACCGGCTTGTTCAACCAGCGGCACGATGTATTTGTGGGTCATGACCTGATAGTCGTGACCTTTGCGCTCCTGGGCGCCCATGGTCATCAGGACGACGGGTTTGCGAAGGGTTTGTTTCTTATTGCCAATGTTGCTGTTGGGCATATGTCACCTTGGGACAGGCGCGGCCTGTCATTATTGTGCAGGCGCGCTGCTGAAACCTTTGCGCTACCTGAGGTTTCGAGCACTGCCGGAAGGGCGCAGAGGGCCGATATTTCCGGTCGAAACCTGAGATACAGCTTGCCAGAGCCGTTTAATATGTCAAACGACTTCAGCTTGCGTAGCCGAAGCCTGTCATTGCCTCCGTGCAATATCGCCTTGCAGGCCTTGCCGACCGGTGCTGCCAGCGATTCTCTCGGTTAATTATATTTGACAGCGGGTCGCTCGCTACCCACCTATACTTCGGCGATCGGCAACAGCCTGCTGTCGTTGACCGGGTCAAGACGCCTCTGATCCTCTGGTCGTGCCATTTAGTCGTTGGATGCGAGTCGTCCTCTCTCAACGCTATAAAGGGTGCAGATCATGGATATCGTCAGTCTGGTGGTGCAGATCATTGCCGGTGTGGTGGGTGGCAATGCCGTCGGCATGAGCAAGCAAAGCATGGGGCCAGGGCTCAATTCGGTCGTCGGGGGTATCGGCGGGGTGGTGCTCGGGCAGATTATCGCGGCGATAACCGGCGAGCCGGGCGCTGCGGCGGCGGGTGGCGGGCTGGATCTGCCGGCGCTGATCAGCAGTATTATCGGCGGTGGCGCCGGCGGTGCGGTGCTGACCTTCATCATCGGCTTGATCAAGTCGAAGATGCATCCGCAATAGGGGTGAATCTATCGCGGGACAAGTCGAGGCGGGGGGGGGGGGGGGGGGGGGGAAGGGAGGGGGGGTAGAGGAGGGAGGGGGGGACGGGGGGAA
>NZ_JBMOWO010000066.1:0-12517 GCF_049310525.1 Pseudomonas sp. GZD-222 | reverse complement strand
CCCACACTCTCCCCTCTCCCTCCCCCCCCCCTCCCTCTGTCTTCCTCCTCCCCCCCCCCCCCCCCCCCCTCGACTTGCCCCGCGATTGCGTCAGTGCAAAATCTGCGCGAGAAAGCCCTTGGCCCGTGCAGTTTGCGGATCATTGAAGAACGCCTCCGGGCAGGCATCTTCAATAATCTGCCCACCATCGAGAAACAGCACACGCTCGGCGACCTGACGGGCAAAGCCCATTTCGTGGGTGACGCAGAGCATGGTCATGCCGGTGTCGGCCAGTTTCACCAGCACATCCAGCACTTCGGCGACCATTTCCGGGTCGAGTGCCGAGGTCGGTTCGTCAAACAACATGATCTTCGGCTTCATGCACAGCGCGCGGGCAATCGCCACGCGTTGTTGCTGGCCACCGGAGAGCTGGCTGGGGTATTTGTTGGCCTGGCTCTCGATACCCACTTTGTTCAGGTAGAAGCGTGCACGTTCCTCGGCCTCCTTGCGCGACAGGCCGCGCACGCTCATCGGCGCCAGGGTGCAGTTGTCCAGCACGCTCATGTGCGGGAACAGGTTGAAGTGCTGGAACACCATGCCGATTTCACTGCGCACGTCGGCGGCCTGGCGGGTGGTCAGGGCCAGGTCGGTGTCGTTGACACGAATGTGGCCTTTTTCGGCGATTTCCAGGCGGTTGATGCAGCGGATCAGCGTGGATTTGCCCGAGCCCGAAGGCCCGCACAAGACAATGCGCTCGCCTTCGCGCACGTTCAGGTTGATGTCGCGCAGCACATGATAGGCGCCGTAGTGTTTGTTCAAGCCCTCGATGCTTACGACGATCTTGCGCGCGTCGGCATGGGGAGCAGGGTTGCTTGCTGCAAGGCTCAGTGAAGCGGTCATATTGTTATTCTCCCGCGATCAATTGAAGCGTGCCGCGCTGTAGGGCGCAGGGTCGGTAAAGGTGGGTTCGCCGCTGATCATCTCGGCCAACAGGCGGCCGCTGACCGGCCCCAGCGTCAGGCCGTGATGGGCGTGGCCGAAGTTGAACCACAGGCCCTTGTGGCGTGCCGCCGGGCCGATCACCGGGCGCATGTCCGGCAGGCACGGGCGGCGTCCCAACCAGGGCTGGGCGTCGAGACGCTGACCGAGGGGGAAGATCTTGCGCGCCAGCACTTCACAACGCTTGAGCTGAATCTCGTTGACCGCATCGCTGCTCGCGGCAAACTCGATACCGGTGGTCAGGCGAATACCCTGGGCCATGGGCGCGAGCACATAACCGCCTTGGCCATCGCAGATCGAGTGCTTGAGTTCGGCACCCTCAAGGGCGCGGTAATGCATGTGGTAGCCGCGTTTGATTTCCAGCGGGATGCGGTAGCCCAGGGGCTTGAACAGGTCGGCTGATTGCGGACCGAGGGCAATGACCACCTCGGGCGCAGTAATCGGCCCCTGACGGCTGTCCACCTGCCACTCGCTGTCGATCTGGCGCAGGGTGCGCGCATCGCCATGAATGAATTGACCGCCACGCTTGACGAACAGCGCCGTGTAGCCGCGGGTCAGGCCACCGGGATTGGTGACGGTCTTGGGGTCGAGCCAGTGAATGCCGCCCACCGCGTTGTCGCTCAGGTCGGCTTCGCGGGCATGCAATTGCTGACGATCCAGGATCTCGTAACTCAAACCGTAGGGCGTCAGCGCCTGGGCATCGGCCTTGGCTTTGGTAAAAG
This sequence comes from Pseudomonas sp. GZD-222, assembly GCF_049310525.1. NCBI lineage: Bacteria > Pseudomonadati > Pseudomonadota > Gammaproteobacteria > Pseudomonadales > Pseudomonadaceae > Pseudomonas > Pseudomonas sp. GZD-222. The sequence continues at coordinate 10,817 of NZ_JBMOWO010000066.1, read as the reverse complement.
CGGCGTCGTTGCGAAACACCTCGATCCAGCCATTGGCCTTGACCAGGTCTGCAAGCCCTGCGGCTTCGATCAGCGCGTCGTGTTCTTCCACACAACGTTGCACCAGCGGCAGCATGGCGCGGGTGGCGACGTTCAGGCCGCTGGTGGAAGAGTTCTGCCAGTACTTGAACAGCCAGGGAGCGATCTTGGGAATGTGCGTCAGGCTATAGCGTACGTCCGACTGGCGATTGAGCCCGTAGCGCAGCAGGCTCGACAGCTCGCGGGGAAAGGCATAGGGGATTACGCTGGAACGCTCGATCAGACCGGCGTTGCCATGGCTGGTGCCGCTACCGGGCTCGTCGCGGTCGATGAGGATGACCTTGCGACCGCGGGCCTGCAGGTGAAGGGCCGTGCTGACGCCGACGATACCGGCACCCAGAACGATGGTTTGACAATGCATTGGAACGGTCCTCACAGCAGGCTATCAGTGCAGGTGGCGGCCCAGGCGGGCTTCGATGTGTTTCAGGCTACGGCGCACGATTTCGACGATCAGCAGGTAGAGCACGGCGGCCCACAGGTAGATCTGGAAATCGAAACTGCGCGAGAAGGCCAGCTTGGTCACGCCCATCAGGTCGTAGATGGTCACCAACGAGGCAATCGCGCTGGCCTTGATCATCAGGATCAGTTCATTGCCCAGCGGGCCGATGGCAACGATCATCGATTGCGGCAGGATCACCTTGAAGAAGGTCGTCGAGCGCTTCAGGCTCAGGGCCTTGGCCGCTTCATACTGGCCCGGGGCAACCGCGAGCAGGGCGCCACGGAAGATCTCCGCCTGGTAGGCGGCGGTGTTGAGGACGAAGGCCAGCAGCGTGCAGTACCAGGCTTCGCGGAAGAACCACCACATCCCCACGTCCTGCCAGAAGCTTTTCAGCGATCCAAGGCCGTAGTACAGCAAGAACAGCTGGGCCAGCAGCGGCGAGCCGCGGAAGAAGTAGATGTAGCCGGCGCTCAAGCGCTGCAACACCAGGCTGTTGGACAAACGCGCCAAGGCCAGGAGCATGCCGAGCAGGGCGCCTAGGGTGAAGGAAATCGCCACCAGCTTGCCAGTGACCAGCAGGCCGTCGATAAAGCGCGGGCCGTAGCGCTCCAGCAGATCGGGATCGAGGACCAGTGCCAGCAGTTGATCGAAACTCATGTCCGGGCACTCCGCAGGTGGCGACTGAAGTACTGCTCGATGTAGACAAACACCCGTCCCGACAACGCCGAGAACAGCAGGTAGCCCAGGCAAGCGACGCCATAGAAGAACATCGGTTCCTTGGTCACGCTGACCGCGAGGTTGGTCTGGCGCATCAGGTCGACCAGGGAGATGGTCGAGACCAGCGAAGTGTCTTTCAGCAGCGACAGCCAGTTGTTCGACAGGCCTGGCATGGCAATGCGCACCAACTGCGGAAAGATCACTTTGCGAAAGGTCGTGGCCTTGCTCAGGCCCAGGGCCTGGGACGCTTCGTACTGACCTTTGGCGACGGTTTTGAAGGCGCCGAGCCAGATCTCGCTGGAGAAGGCGGCAAACACCAGGCTGAAGGCGATCATCGCGGCCAGGAAGGTATTGATCAGTACTTCGCCTTCGTAGCCCATGGCCGCGAGGATTTTCTGCGCGGCGATCTGGCAGCCGTAGTAGATGATCAACAGCGTGAGTAATTCAGGCAGGCCGCGGAATACGGTGGAAAAGACCGTCGCCGCGGCGCGCGGGAAGCGCTTGCGCGAGCGCGCCATCAAGGCGACGCCCAGGCCCAGCGGCAAGCCGATCGGCAGGCAGGCCAGGGCCAGGGAGATGGTCACCAGCGCGCCGGCCAGCAGGGCCTGGCCCCAGCCGCCGCTGGCGAAAGATAACAGGGACAGTTGTTCGAGCATGGGCGAACCCTCTCGGTTCAAGAGTGTGTGGTGCTTGTGAGGGCGTTATCGCGGGGGGAGGGCAGGCACCACCCACACCGCAGCGACCCCCCACCCCCCACCCCACCAAGAGTGTGGGGTGCTTGTGAGGGCGTTATCGCGGGGCAAGCCCGCTCCCACCGGAGCGGGCTTGCCCCGCGATCAGTCACTGATAGATATCGAAGTCGAAGTAACGACTGGCGATCTTCTGGTAGGTGCCGTTGGCGACGATCTCGTCCAGGGCCTTGTTCAGGCGCTCGCGCAACGCTTCGTCTTCCTTGCGCACGGCGATCGAGGCGTCGGCCTTGGTGCCGTTGACGTCGCCAAGGATCTTGCAGCAGTCCTTGCCGGCCTTGCCCAGCCATTCGGTCAGCGGGAACTTGTCGGCGATCACGCCATCCAGACGGCCGGCGGCGAGGTCGGCGTTGGCTTCATCGAGGGTCGGATAGAGTTTGACGTCGGCACCGGCCTTACCGTAGACGTCTTCGGCGTAGATCGCCTGGGTCGAGGAAGCCTGGGCGCCAACCGTGAAGCCTTTGAAGTCGGTCTGTGCGTCGGTGATCTCGCTGTCTTTAGGTACGGCTACCGACAGCGGGGTCTTGTAGTAGTGGTTGGTGAAGGCGATTTTCTTGCGCCGCTCTTCGGTGTTGATCATCGACGCCACCACCGCGTCGTATTTCTTCGCCATCAACGCCGGGATAATGCCCTCCCAGTCCTGGGCTACCAGGGTGCATTCCACCTTCATCTGCTCGCACAGGGCTTTGCTGATGTCCACATCAAAGCCGTGCAGCTGGTTATCCGAATCGACATAGTTGAACGGCGGGTAAGCGCCTTCGGTGGCAATCTTCAGGGTTTCGGCCTGAGCCAGGGTTGCACCGGCGAGCAGCAGGGCGCACGCACCTGCAAAGCGGATAACGGGTTTCATGTCACACCTCGATCTGTTGTTTGCACTCTTGCTATTGTTTGCTCGCTGACGTGTAGCCAACGAATTCATTGTGTAGAGCGGCAGTTGCTTCCAAGCGTTTTTCAACATCCGGTCCAAGCTTCTTGCAGACCTCGTTGACCATCAGGTGTACCCACGACAGCATCGTCGCGGTGGACTCCCAGAACAGATTGAATTCGGTGGGGATACGAAACACCTCAGCGGCGTTGGCATCGGCCCAGTCACAGAAGGTGTCGGTAACCAGCGTTACCGGGATGCCCGCTTCGTGCGCTTTGTGGCACAGGGTCAGGGCATGGCGTGAGTAACGGCGCGCTTCGAACACCACCAGGGCGCAGTCGGCCGGGTCGCTGAGCAACACCTCGCCAAAATGCCCGGCACTGCCATCGACCACTTGCACGCCGTCACGCAGGTATTGCAGCAGGTGGGCCATGCACTGGGCGATGCCGCGCTCGGTCTGAAACCCGGCGACAAACACCTTGCGCCGCTGCGCCAGACGCTGGCTGACCGTTTCCCAGGCGGGGGTGCGGCTGTATTCGTAAACCCGCACCAGCGCGCCGACTTCCTGTTCCAGGCTGCGGGCGAGGCCAGCAGCATCCTTGCCATGCTGTTGGCGGAATTCTTGCAGACGATCACCAACCAACCACGGGCCATCGCCCAGGTCGTCCTTGAGATCGTGTTTGAGCGCCTTGAGGTGTTCGTAACCCAAGGCCCGGCAGAAACGCCCGACGCTGGATTCGCTGACGCCGATTTTCGCCGCCAGGCTTGCCGAGGTTTCGAACGGCAGGTCGGTGAGGTTGGCGAGCATGTAGCTGGCGATCTTGCGCCCGGAAGCCGCGGCACTGTGCAGGCTGTTTTCCAGGCGTTGTTTGATCGGTTGGCTCACGGCGTTTCTCGAAGGCGGTTGCACGTGGAAACAGAAAATGAATGTTTTCTGTCATCAAGTCAACATTTGACAGTTTGCTGTCACAGGAGGAAAGTTTCGCCATTGCTCATCGCTGTCGCCCATTCCAAATCCAATAAGGGAGCTTCAGATGTCCGCACGCACCGACACCGCAGTCACGCAGATTGCTTTTGCCGACCTGCAGGCCTTGTTGCAGCGTATTTTTGTTCGCCATGGCACCAATGAAGCGGTGGCCCGCGCGCTGGCGTTCAACTGCGCCAGCGCCCAGCGCGATGGCGCCCACAGCCATGGCGTGTTCCGCATTCCCGGTTACGTTTCGACCCTGGCCAGTGGCTGGGTGGATGGTAAAGCTGTGCCGATAGTGACCGATGTAGCCAGTGGCTATGTCAGCGTCGATGCCAAGGGCGGTTTCGCTCAGCCGGCGTTGGCTGCGGCACGTGAGCTGCTGGTGGCAAAGGCCCGCAGTGCCGGGATTGCTGTGTTGGCGATTCACAATTCGCACCATTTCGCCGCGCTGTGGCCGGATGTCGAGCCCTTCGCCGATGAAGGCCTGGTGGCCCTGAGTGTGGTCAACAGCATGACCTGCGTAGTTCCGCATGGTGCCCGCCAGCCATTGTTCGGCACCAACCCGATCGCCTTTGCCGCACCCTGTGCCGGCAGTGATCCGATTGTCTTCGACATGGCCACCAGTGCCATGGCTCACGGTGATGTGCAGATTGCCGCGCGCAAAGGCGAGCAACTGCCGGATGGCATCGGTGTAGACAGTCAGGGTGAGCCGACCCGTGATCCACAGAAGATTCTCGACGGCGGTGCGCTGCTGCCGTTTGGTGGGCATAAGGGCTCGGCCTTGTCGATTATGGTCGAGTTGCTGGCGGCGGCGCTGACCGGGGGCAATTTCTCCTGGGAGTTCGACTGGTCGCAGCACCCCGGCGCGAAAACACCCTGGACCGGACAACTGATCATCGTCATTGATCCGCGCAAGTCAGCCGGTAACTGCTTTGCCGAGCGCAGCCATGACCTGGTGCGGCAGATGCAGGCGGTGGGATTGCAGCGCATGCCGGGTGAGCGGCGTTATCGCGAGCGCGAATTGTCCGCGCGCCAGGGGGTGACGTTGACCGTACAAGAGCTGGAGCAATTGCAGGCGTTGACCTGAGCACACAAGCCCCATCGCCAGCCTGGCCGACGATGGGGCTTGTGGTTACAGGCCTTTAGGTTTCCAGGTACTGGTCTTGCTTTGCGGATCCGTCACCGGCTCGCGGTAGTGATTGCAAAAGCCCTGGGTATCGGTGGAAGCAGCAAAACCGGCGGCGTTCTGCACCACTACGTAGCTGTTGGTACCCGTCCAGGTCACAATCCAGGGGATGCGTACGTTGCAATCGAAGTCGCGCTTGCCGGGCTGTAACGGGTTCAGCGAAGTACAAAGTTGTCGCAGCGTCGCCAGGTCCATGAACATCACCGTGTTCGGGTATTGGTGACCGAACTCTTCGACCCGCGCCTGCAGGGTGATACCCGCTCGGTGTGTCACCGCTTCACGGGTGTTGTCGATCTGCTGGTTGAGAATGAGCATTGCCTCTACAGGCACTTCAAGGTCGCGTTGTATCAACTGGTTATAAAGATCGTCGGGTTGGCGCTGGCCAAGGATACGGACGTGTTTGACCAGAAAGTCGGATGTGCAGTTACACATGTTGGTGTCCTCGCGGCAGCCCTTGCGGGCTGCGTTGTGCAAGTTGATTGAGCAGAGGCTTGTCAGTGTTGAAGGTCTTGCGCCGAGGTTTTGCCTGGCCATACACCGGTCATCAGGATTTCCCGGCTTCCAGTCAGCCACTGGCCCAGCGGGCTCGGCCAGCTGAAGCTGTAGTTGTCACTGTTCATCACGCCCTTGAACTTGACCTGGGCGGTGATGTTGGTGGCATTGAGGGGGATGTTGCCGACTGTTTTCGACAGCCCGCCACTGAGGCTGAACGATTGATGCTGCTTGCCCGTAGGGGTGTCGTAGTCGAGCGAGATATCGGTGATGTAAGTGCAGCCGGGCTTGTTGTTGAACAGAATCTGCAAGCCACCCAGGCGATTGATCCAGTTCGGGATCAATAGCTCACCATCGAACGAGGCAAAGGTGTAGGCAATCGGGATCGGCTGACTGGCCAGGGTGCTGGCCTTGTCGGGCCACAGGTGCTGGTCGACGCTCTTGGTCTGGTTGGTGGACACGTAGGAGCCCTTGGCGTCGGCGCTGGCCAGCAGGTCCTGGACGCCACCCACGGAACCGGTGACAGAGAAAGATGAGCTGTCATCTTGCGAGCCGACGTTAAGGCCGCTGGTGGCATAGATGACGCTGGTGACCACGCCGAAGCCCTGGGCGATGCCGGTGCTTGAGGCCATGCTGACACGCGTCGCCTGGTCTTTGAGCCACTGCAAGGTTTGCGCTTGGGTCAGTTGGGTGAGGTCGGCAAGGTACGCTTCGGAGGAAATGCCGAATTCCGAGGCGATGGAGCCGGTGGAGGCAAAGTCCCACTTCACTTCGGTGCCTGCGGTGATCTTGATCCCGGTTTCCGGGTCGGTGGCCGAGCCGTCCAGGGTGACGCTGCTCTGTGTGCGCTTCACATTGCTTGACGACAACTTCCATTGGTTCGGCGCATTGCGCGTACTGATGGTCAGCCCGGGTGTCTGCTCCTGCACCAGGGTGAAGTCGCCATTGTCGGGAGAAACAAAGCCGACGCTGCCGACCTTGAGTTTCTGGTCGAGGGTCCAGTTGCCCCAGTAAGCAGCACGGCCATTGCGGATCAGGTCGGTGAACGAGCGATTCCAGTTCATGAGGTGTATTCCTTTTCCATTGACGGTTCGAGTGGGCCGAACAGCGACTCGCAGCGACAATCCCTGCCGCCGACCACCGGGTTGAACAACATCGGCGAGGCCATCGTTGCGCAGTGCCAGGCGCCGGAACATTCGGCAAATGCGGTAGAGGAAGGGGTGTTTGGGCCCGACTTGACAGGGGTAGGGCAGCTCCTAGGCTTGGTTTGCAGGCACGGGCCCACTGTGCTGCAGCGGCGGACCGTTCAGGGAGCGAACATGCGATTGAGCGACCGGGAGACCGAAGTGCTTTCGTGGGTTGCGCGAGGGTTGACTGATCGCGAAGTCGCACACCGGTTGTCCATCAACTTTTCCACGGCGCGTAAACACCGCGAGAATCTTCTCGACAAACTCAAGGTCGGTAGAGCCAGCGCGCTGGTGGCCATTTATCTGTGCCTGGATCCAGCCCCGACCTTGCGGCCGGGCAGGTAAGGTCATCGACGCCGCTGTCTGCACGTGAACAGCACGTGCTTGGTTATCTGGCCCAGGGGCTGAGCGACAAGCAGGTTGCCCGCGCGCTGGGTATCAGCGACCAGACCACCCGCACGCACCGGCGCAACATGCTCGGCAAGACCGCGAGCGCCAATGTTTGTGCCTTGTTGTACCTGGCCTTCACTCAAGGCTGGCTGCCCTGGCCGTGTAACGGCCAAGGCATGCACGGGTGCACAGATTAGTTGCATGAAAGGTCATGTTGCTTCGGCGCGGCTACAGGTATCCTCGGCAGAGTTTTTCTCGATTTGCCCAGACCCAAGGAGCTGCACGCTGTGTTCAAACATGTCGATGCCTACGCCGGCGATCCGATTCTGTCCCTGATGGAGACCTTCAAGGCCGACCCGCGCGCCAACAAGGTCAACCTGAGTATCGGTCTGTATTACGATGCCGCGGGCGTGGTGCCGCAGCTGGCCGCTGTCGGCGAAGCTGAAAAGCGCATAGCCGGCCAGCCGCACGAGGCCTCGCTGTACCTGCCAATGGAAGGCCTGAGCGCCTATCGCCAGGCGATCCAGGCCTTGCTGTTCGGCGCGGATCATCCTGCGGTGCAGGGCGGTCGCGTTGCTACCGTGCAGACCGTCGGTGGTTCCGGTGCGCTGAAAGTCGGTGCCGACTTCCTCAAGCGTTACTTCCCCGAATCGCAGGTGTGGGTCAGCAATCCGACCTGGGACAACCACCGGGCGATTTTTGAAGGCGCCGGGTTCAAGGTCAACACCTACCCGTACTTCGACCAGGGTACCCGTGGCCTCGATTTCGACGGCATGCTGAGCACCCTGCAGGGCCTGCCGGCCAACAGCATCGTGCTGTTGCATCCGTGCTGCCACAACCCGACCGGGGTCGACCTGAGCCAGGCGCAATGGCAGCAGGTGATCGAGGTGGTCAAGGCGCGCAACCTGATCCCGTTCCTCGATATCGCCTACCAGGGCTTCGGTGAAGGCCTGGTCGAGGATGCCTACGCGATTCGCGAAGCGGCCCGCGCCGGTGTGCCATGCCTGGTAAGCAACTCGTTCTCGAAGATCTTCTCGCTGTATGGCGAGCGGGTAGGGGGCCTGTCGGTGGTCTGCGACGATGCCGACACCGCGCAAAGCGTACTCGGCCAGCTCAAGGCCACCGTACGCCGCAACTACTCCAGCCCGCCGAACTTCGGCGCCCAGCTGGTGGCTGCGGTATTGGGTGACGCTGTTCTCAATGCCCAATGGGCGGCGGAAGTCGAGCAGATGCGCCTGCGCATCCTCGATATGCGTCAAGGGCTGGTCGATGCCCTGGCCGTGCTGCTGCCAGGCCAGGACTTCCAGTTCTTCCTGAGCCAGCGCGGGATGTTCAGCTACACCGGTTTGAGCGTCGAGCAGGTGCGTCGCCTGCGTGACGAGTTTGGCGTGTACCTGATCGACAGCGGCCGGGTGTGCATGTCTGGCCTGCGTCCGGACAACCTGCAGCAGGTGGCTGAGGCTATCGCGGCAGTGCAGGCCTGACCCTGTAGGAGCGGATTCATCCGCGATGGCCTGCGCAGCAGGCCCTCTTCTGGGGCCGCGCTGCGACCCATCGCGGATGAATCCGTTCCTACGGTATCCCTTGGTGCAACCGCTCCGTCGGACAGGGCTTCTCAAGTGCAACCAATGGGCGCACAATCGCGCCCCTCTTTGTATGGTTGAGGGGCGGTGATGCCTCTGGGTCGCCACTCTCAGCCCTGTTGCAGTCTTGCGAGTGGAGTTGCACCCGGATGAACGAGCAGGCCCCAAGCGTTGAACAACGCTTTGAATCGACCCCAGCCGCCCTCAGCAGCTGGTCCCGTCAGGACACCACCTGGATGCTGGGCCTGTTTGGCACAGCCATCGGCGCCGGAACCCTGTTTCTGCCGATCAACGCCGGGCTCGGTGGCTTCTGGCCCTTACTGATTCTGGCCTTGCTGGCCTTCCCGATGACCTACTACGCGCACCGCGGTCTGACCCGCTTCGTGTTGTCCGGTCGCGAGGGCGGCGACATCACTGACGTGGTTGAAGAGCATTTCGGTCTCAGCGCCGGTGCCGTGATCACCTTGCTGTACTTCCTCGCCATCTTCCCCATTCTGCTGATCTACAGCGTCGCCCTGACCAACACCGTCGGCAGTTTCATGGAACACCAGCTGCACATCGAGCCGCCACCACGGGCGGTGCTGTCCTTTGTGCTGATTCTCGGTCTGCTGGCCATCGTGCGCTGCGGCGAACAGGCCACGGTCAAGGTCATGAGCCTGTTGGTGTATCCGTTCATCGTCGCCCTGGCATTCCTTGCCGTGTTCCTGATCCCGCACTGGAGCGGTGGCATCCTCACCACCGCCAGCGAGCTGCCGTCCGGTTCGGCCTTCCTGCATACCCTGTGGCTGGCGATTCCGGTCATGGTCTTCTCCTTCAATCATTCGCCGATCATCTCGGCCTTTGCCGTGGACCAGAAGCGCCAGTATGGCGTGCATGCCGACGAGCGCAGCGGGCAGATCCTGTGCCGTGCCCACCTGCTGATGGTGGCCATGGTGATGTTCTTCGTCTTCAGTTGCGTACTGACCCTGACCCCGGCACAGCTGGCCGAGGCCAAGGCGCAGAACCTGTCGATCCTGTCGTACCTGGCCAACCATTTCAGCAACCCGACCATCGCCTTCGCCGCGCCGGTGATTGCCTTCATCGCCATCGCCAAGTCGTTCCTTGGCCACTACATCGGTGCCAGTGAAGGTCTCAAGGGTCTGGTCGCGAAAACCGGTAAACGTCCGGGCGCCAAAGCGCTGGATCGTATGACTGCAGCGTTCATGCTGGTGATCTGCTGGATCGTCGCTACCCTCAACCCAAGCATCCTCGGCATGATCGAGAGCTTCGGTGGTCCGGTGATTGCGGCCATCCTGTTCCTGATGCCGATGTACGCCATCCGCAAAGTGCCAGCCATGCGTAAATACAGCGGGCATCTGTCCAACGCGTTCGTGGTAGCCGTCGGCTTGGTAGCGATCTCGGCCCTGGTTTACTCGCTGCTGGGTTGAGTGCTGATTGCCTGGGCGCTGGATTGTCAGCGTTCAGGCAATGTTTTTGTCCACAATTTATGCGTGGAAATTAAACAATTTATCTCTGCCCATAGGTCGCCGGGCACTTTCATGATTAACTCTGGTCCTTTACTCACCCCGCATAAGGACTCAGCTCATGGCTCAAGTGACTCTTAAAGGCAATCCGGTTCAGGTCAACGGCGAACTGCCGAAGGTCGGCTCGAAAGCGCCAGCGTTCTCCCTGGTTGGTGCAGGCCTGGCTGACGTGACCCTGGCCAGCCTGGCCGGCAAGCGTAAAGTGCTGAACATCTTCCCGAGCGTCGACACCCCGACCTGCGCCACTTCGGTGCGTACCTTCAACAAGAAAGCCAACGAGCTGAACAACACCGTGGTGCTGTGCATCTCCGCTGACCTGCCATTCGCGCAAGCACGCTTCTGCGGTGCCGAAGGCCTGGAAAACGTCCAGAACCTGTCGACCCTGCGTGGCCGCGAGTTCATCGAAAACTACGGCGTTGCCATCGCCGACGGCCCGCTGGCCGGCCTGACTGCCCGTGCAGTCGTGGTACTGGATGAAAACGACAACGTGCTGCACAGCGAGCTGGTTGGCGAGATCGCTGAAGAGCCGAACTATGAGGCTGCTCTGGCAGTATTGAAGTGATCTGATTGCCCCTGTGGGAGCGGGGGGGGGGGGGGGGGGGGGGGGAGGGTGTGCGGCATCAAAACCATAAAGAAAA
>NZ_JBMOWO010000065.1:0-19910 GCF_049310525.1 Pseudomonas sp. GZD-222 | reverse complement strand
CGCCACCTTGTCGGCGGCGCACCCCCCCCCCCCCCCCCCTCCCCCCCCCCCCCCCCCCCCCCCCCCCCCCCCCCCCCCCGCTCCCACAGATGTTAGCAATTGTTACGGCCTGGTCCTCGACCAGGCCGTTTTTATTTATAGTTCATTGTCTTAGCAACGTAAGCTCAAGGTAAATTGCCGGTAAAGGCGCTTTGCTTATCCCGCTGCAGTGCTTATCGTTCAGCCTCCTCAAAAGAATTCTTTCCAGCCCAATGGTCGATCAACCGATGCTTTCTCGTTCCCGTTCCCCTCGTCGCTGGCTTGTCGGCCTGCTGATCCTGCTGCTGGTTGCCGGCCTGTGCTGGTGGCTGTGGCCGTCTCCGGCAGCGAACAAGGCGGCCGGCGCACCCGGCGGCAAGGGCGGGCGACCCGGTTTCGGTGCGTTTGGCGGGCCCGTCCCGGTACGCGTGGAGCCAGCGACCGTTGGCAACTTCCCGGTCTACCTCAAGGCGCTGGGCACGGTAACGGCGACCAACACCGTGAACGTGCGCAGTCGGGTCGGTGGTGAGCTGGTCAAGGTCAACTTCCAGGAAGGGCAGAAGGTCAAGGCCGGTGACCTGCTCGCCGAGATCGATCCGCGTAGTTACCAGATCGCCCTGCAGCAGGCCGAAGGCACCTTGGCGCAGAACCAGGCGCAACTGAAAAACGCCCAGATCGACCTGGAACGTTATAAAGGCTTGTACGCCGAGGACAGTATCGCCAAGCAGACGCTGGATACTCAGGTTGCGCTGGTCGGCCAGTTCCAGGGCACCATCAAGACCAACCAGGCAGCCGTTGGCGACGCCAAGCTGAACCTGGATTTCACCCGGATCCGCGCCCCGATCACTGGCCGGCTGGGCCTGCGGCAGTTGGATGTCGGCAACCTGGTGGCGGCCAACGACACCACCGCGCTGGTGGTGATTACCCAGACCCAACCGATCACCGTCGCCTTCACCTTGCCCGAGTCACAGCTCAACACCGTGCTGGCCCGCTATCGTAGTGGCGCCCAGTTGCCGGTCGAAGCATGGGACCGTGGCGACCTCAAACAGCAAGCCACCGGCGTGCTGCGCAGCCTCGACAACCAGATTGACACCACTACCGGCACCCTGAAGTTCAAAGCCTTCTTCGAGAACCAGGACGAAGCCCTGTTCCCCAACCAGTTCGTCAACGTGCGCCTGCTGGCTGACACCTTGCAGAATGTCGTGCTGGCACCTTCGGCGGCGATCCAGTTCGGCACCGACGGCTCCTTCGTGTACGTCATGGAGGGCGACAACAAGGTGCGTATTCGCAAACTGACCCTGGGCGCCAGCGACGGCGATCACACGGTCATCACCGAAGGCCTGGCCAAGGGCGAGCGGGTAGTGCTCGAGGGCACCGACCGGCTACGTGACGGCAGTGAGGTGGAAGTGGTCAACGACAGCTCGCAAGTACCGGCAACCCCCGGCCAGCACCTGCAGGGCCAGGACAATAAAGATGCTTCCGCTGCTGCGGGCCGTCAGGACAAGGCCGGCGCATGAACCTCTCGCGGCTGTTCATCCTGCGCCCGGTGGCGACCACCCTGAGCATGCTGGCCATCGTTCTGGCCGGCCTGATCGCCTATACCTTGCTGCCTGTGGCGGCGTTGCCGCAAGTCGATTACCCGACTATCCGGGTCATGACCCTGTACCCCGGCGCCAGCCCGCAAGTAATGACCAGCGCGGTCACTGCGCCGCTGGAGCGCCAGTTCGGCCAGATGCCGGGCCTGACCCAGATGGCCTCGACCAGTTCCGGCGGCGCCTCGGTGCTGACCTTGCGCTTCAGCCTGGACATGAACATGGACGTCGCCGAGCAGCAGGTCCAGGCGGCGATCAATGCCGCCAGCAACCTGCTGCCCAGCGATTTGCCCGCGCCACCGGTGTACAACAAGGTCAACCCGGCGGACACCCCGGTGCTGACCCTGGCCATCTCGTCGAAAACCATGCCGCTGCCCAAGCTCAACGACCTGGTTGATACCCGGGTGGCGCAGAAGATCGCCCAGATCGGCGGCGTCGGCATGGTCAGCATCGCAGGCGGCCAACGCCAGGCGGTACGGATCAAGGTCAACCCCGATGCCCTGGCCTCGGCCGGGCTTAACCTGGCGGACGTACGCAGCCTGATCGGCGCCTCCAACGTCAACCAGCCCAAGGGCAACTTTGATGGCCCGATCCGCGTATCGATGCTCGACGCCAACGATCAGCTGCGCTCCCCTGAGGAATACGCCAACCTGATCCTGGCCTACAACAATGGCGCGCCGCTGCGCCTGAAGGACGTTGCCGATATCGTCGATGGTGCCGAGAACGAGCGCCTGGCGGCCTGGGCCAACCAGAACCAGGCGGTGCTGCTGAACATCCAGCGCCAGCCGGGGGCCAACGTCATCGAGGTGGTCGACCGGATCAAGGCCATGCTGCCGTCGATCACCGACAACCTGCCGGCCGGTCTTGATGTCACTGTGCTCACCGACCGTACCCAGACCATCCGTGCCTCGGTCAAGGACGTGCAGCACGAGCTGTTGCTGGCCATCGCCCTGGTGGTGATGGTGACCTTCGTGTTCCTGCGCCGCTTCAGCGCCACAATCATTCCGTCGGTGGCCGTGCCGTTGTCGCTGATTGGCACCTTTGCCGTCATGCACCTGGCCGGGTTTTCGATCAATAACCTGACCTTGATGGCTCTGACCATTGCCACCGGTTTCGTGGTGGATGACGCCATCGTCATGCTGGAGAACATTTCCCGCCACATCGAAGAGGGTGAAACCCCGATGCAGGCGGCGCTCAAGGGCGCCCGGCAGATCGGCTTCACGTTGATCTCGCTGACCTTCTCGCTGATCGCGGTACTGATTCCGCTGCTGTTCATGGCCGATGTGGTCGGGCGTCTGTTCCGTGAGTTCGCCATCACCCTGGCGGTGGCGATCCTGATTTCCCTGGTGGTGTCCCTGACCCTGACGCCGATGATGTGCGCACGCTTGCTCAAGCGTGAGCCCACCGAACAAGAGCAGGGGCGCTTCTACCGAACCAGTGGCGCCTGGATCGACTGGATGATCGCCTGGTATGGCCGTGGCCTGCAGTGGGTGCTCAAGCACCAGCCATTGACCCTGCTGGTGGCGGTGGCGACCCTGGGCCTGACCGTGCTGTTGTACCTGGTGGTGCCCAAGGGCTTCTTCCCGGCGCAGGACACGGGCGTGATCCAGGGCATTTCCGAAGCACCGCAGTCGGTCTCCTTCGCAGCCATGAGCGAGCGGCAGCAACAGCTCAGCGCGGTGATCCTCGAGGATCCGGCGGTGCAGAGCCTGTCGTCCTATATCGGTGTGGACGGTGACAACGCCACGCTCAACAGTGGCCGCTTGCTGATCAACCTCAAACCGCACGGTGAGCGCGATCTGACCGCTGCCCAGGTGATCGCCCGGCTGCAGCCGGAGGTCGACAAGCTGGTCGGCATCCGCCTGTTCATGCAGCCGGTGCAAGACCTGAGCATCGAAGACCGGGTCAGCCGCACCCAGTACCAGTTCAGTCTGTCGTCACCGGACGCCGACCTGCTGGCACTGTGGAGCGGCAAGCTGGTCGATGCCCTGCAGCAACGCCCGGAACTCACCGATGTCGCCAGCGATCTGCAGGACAAGGGCTTGCAGGTGTTCCTGGTGATCGACCGCGATGCCGCCAGCCGTCTGGGCATCACTGTTGCCGACATCACCAACGCCCTGTATGACGCCTTTGGCCAGCGCCAGATCTCGACCATCTACACCCAGGCCAGTCAGTACCGCGTGGTGCTGCAGGCCGAAGCCGCTTCCACCCTTGGCCCGCAGGTGCTCGAGCAGATCCATGTCAAGGCTACCGATGGCGGCCAGGTGCGGCTGTCGAGCCTGGCGCGCATCGAGCAGCGTCAGGCGCAACTGGCGATTGCCCATATCGGCCAGTTCCCGGCGGTGATGATGTCGTTCAACCTCGGGCAGGGCGCGTCGCTCGGTGAGGCGGTCAAGGCGATCGAGCAGGTGCAGCAGGAGATCGGCATGCCGGTCGGCGTGCAAACCCGCTTCCAGGGCGCGGCCGAAGCGTTCCAGAACTCGCTGTCGAGTACCTTGCTGCTGATTCTGGCCGCAGTGGTGACCATGTACATCGTCCTGGGTGTGCTCTACGAGAGCTACATCCACCCGGTGACCATCCTCTCGACCCTGCCGTCCGCAGCGGTGGGGGCCTTGCTGGCGCTGATACTGTCCGGTAACGACCTTGGGATGATCGCCATCATCGGCATTATTCTGCTGATCGGTATCGTCAAGAAAAACGCGATCATGATGATCGACTTCGCCCTTGAGGCCGAGCGCAACCAGGGCATGGCCCCGGAAGCGGCGATCTATCAGGCGGCGCTGCTGCGCTTCCGGCCGATCCTGATGACCACCCTGGCGGCCTTGTTCGGCGCCATCCCGCTGATGCTTGCCAGCGGTTCCGGCGCTGAACTGCGCCAGCCCCTGGGCCTGGTGATGGTGGGTGGGCTGCTGGTCAGCCAGGTGCTGACGCTGTTCACCACGCCGGTCATCTACTTGTACTTCGACCGCCTGGCGCGGCGCCTGCGCCCACAGCCTGACGCTGTGGTGCTGGACAAGCCATGAACCTCTCCGCACCCTTTATCCGCCGCCCGGTAGCGACCATGCTGCTGAGCCTGGCGATCATGCTGCTGGGTGGCGTCAGCTTCGGCCTGTTGCCGGTGGCGCCGCTGCCGCAGATCGAGTTTCCGGTGATCGTAGTCCAGGCCAACCTGCCGGGGGCCAGCCCCGAGGTTATGGCGGCCACTGTGGCGACCCCGCTGGAGCGCTCCATGGGCGCAATCTCCGGGGTGACCACGCTGACCAGCAATTCCAGTCAGGGCTCGACCCGCGTCATTCTGGGCTTTGACCAGGGCCGTGACATCGATGCGGCCGCGCGCGAAGTGCAGGCCGCGATCAATGCCTCGCGCAACCTGCTGCCCAGCGGTATGCGCAGCATGCCGACCTACAAGAAGTACAACCCGTCGCAAGCGCCGATCATGGTCCTGGCCCTGACCTCCAGCGTGCTGCAGAAAGGTCAGCTCTACGACCTGGCCTCGACCATTCTCTCGCAGAGTTTGTCGCAGGTGCCGGGGGTAGGCGAGGTGCAGATCGGCGGCAGCTCATTGCCCGCGGTGCGTATCGAGCTCGAACCGCACCTGCTCAACCAGTACGGCGTAGCCCTGGACGATGTCCGCGAGACCATTGCCAACGCCAACCAGCGCCGTCCCAAGGGCTTTATCGAAGACGCTCAGCGCAGTTGGCAGGTACAGGCCAACGACCAGCTGGAGAAGGCCAAGGACTACGAGTCGCTGGTGATTCGTTACCAGGACGGTGCGGTACTGCGCCTGAGTCATGTGGCCAAGGTCACCGACGCGGTCGAAAACCGCTACAACAGTGGCTTCTTCAATGACCAGGACGCAGTGCTGCTGGTGATCAACCGCCAGACCGGCGCCAACATCATCGAGACCGTGAACAAGATCAAGGAGCAGTTGCCGGTCCTTGAGTCGCTGATGCCGGCCAGCGTCAAACTGGACGTGGCCATGGACCGCTCGCCGGTGATCAAGGCGACCCTCGCGGAAGCCGAGCATACCCTGATCATCGCCGTGATCCTGGTGATCCTGGTGGTGTTCCTGTTCCTCGGTAACCTGCGCGCCTCGCTGATTCCGACCCTGGCGGTGCCGGTGTCGCTGGTCGGCACCTTCGCGGCGATGTACCTGTGTGGCTTCTCGCTGAACAATATGTCGCTGATGGCGCTGATCCTCGCCACGGGGCTGGTGGTGGACGATGCCATTGTGGTGCTGGAGAACATTTCCCGGCATATCGATGAAGGCGTGCCGCCGATGCGCGCTGCCTACCTGGGTTCCAAGGAAGTCGGCTTCACTCTGTTGTCGATGAACCTGTCGCTGGTGGTGGTGTTTGTCTCGATCCTGTTCATGGGCGGCATCGTCGGTTCGCTGTTCCGTGAGTTCGCCATCACCCTGGCAGTGGCGATCATCGTTTCGCTGGTGGTGTCGCTGACGCTGACGCCGATGCTCTGTGCGCGTTGGCTCAAGCCGCAAGCGCAGGAGGGGCAGACGCGTCTGCAGCGCTGGAGCGAGCACCTGCACCAGCGCATGATGCTCAGCTACGGGCACAGCCTTGACTGGGTCCTGCGTCATCGGCGCCTGACCCTGGCCAGTCTGCTGGTGACCATTGCGGTCAACATCGCCCTGTATGTGGTGGTGCCCAAGACCTTCCTGCCGCAGCAGGACACCGGTCAGCTGATGGGCTTTATCCGCGGTGACGACGGTCTGTCGTTCCAGGTGATGCAACCGAAAATGGAAATCTACCGCCAGGCCCTGCTCAAGGACCCGGCGGTGGAAAGCGTCGCAGGCTTTATCGGTGGCAACAGCGGTACCAACAACGCCATGGTGCTGGTACGCCTGAAGCCGATCAGCGAGCGCAAGGTGTCGGCGCAGAAGATCATCGAGCGGTTACGCAAGGAAATGCCCAAGGTGCCCGGTGGGCGGCTGTTCCTCATGGCCGACCAGGACCTGCAGTTCGGCGGCGGCCGTGAGCAGAGCTCCTCGCAGTTCCTCTATACCCTGCAGAGCAGCGAGCTGTCGGCGTTGCGCGAGTGGTACCCGAAAGTGGTCGCCGCGTTCAAGGCGCTGCCGCAACTCACCGCCATCGACGCCCGCGAAGGCGGAGGCACCCAGCAGATCACCCTGATTGTCGATCGTGAACAGGCCAAGCGCCTGGGGATCGACATGAGCATGGTCACCTCGGTGCTCAACAACGCCTACAGCCAGCGGCAGATCTCGACCATCTACGACAGCCTGAACCAGTATCAGGTGGTCATGGAGATCAACCCCAAATACGCCCAGGACCCACGCAGCCTGGAGCAGATCCAGGTGATTACCGCGGACGGCGCGCGGGTGCCGCTGTCGACCTTCGCCCATTACGAGAACAGCCTGGCCGATGACCGCGTCAGCCACGAAGGCCAGTTCGCTTCGGAAAGCATCAACTTCGACATTGCCGAAGGCTACAGCCAGGACCAGGCCATGGCCGCGGTTGAACGCGCAGTGGCCACGGTCGGCCTGCCCGAAGACGTGATCGCCAAGCTTGGCGGTACCGGCGATGCTTTTGCCGAAAGTCAGAAGGGCCAACCGTTGATGATCCTCGGGGCGTTGCTGGCGGTGTATCTGGTGCTGGGGATTCTCTACGAGAGCTACATTCACCCGCTGACCATCCTGTCGACCTTGCCGTCGGCCGGGGTAGGGGCCTTGCTTACCCTTTACGTGGTGGGCAGCGAGTTCAGCCTGATTTCCCTGCTCGGCCTGTTCCTGCTGATCGGCGTGGTGAAAAAGAACGCGATCATGATGATCGACCTGGCCCTGCAACTGGAGCGCCATGAACAGCTGAGCCCGGAACAATCGATCCGCCGCGCCTGCCTGCTGCGGCTGCGGCCGATCCTGATGACCACGGTGGCCGCCATCCTCGGCGCCTTGCCGTTGTTGCTCAGCCATGCCGAAGGTTCGGAAATGCGCCAGCCGCTGGGCCTGACCATCATTGGCGGTCTGGTCTTCAGCCAGGTCCTCACGCTTTACACCACTCCGGTGGTTTACCTCTATCTGGACCGCTTGCGCCATCGTTTCAACCACTGGCGTGGCGTGCGCACCGACGCTGCTTTGGAAACCCCGCTATGACCCGACGTCCATTCCTTCCTGACCGCTCGCTGCAGCAATTGCTCGGCGCCCGTGGCTCGCGCCTGCTGGCCTCCAGCCTGTGCCTGGCGATGCTCAGTGCCTGTACCCTGAGCCCGGACTACCACCGCCCGCAAGCGCCAGAGCCGGTAGTGTTCAAGCACGCCGCAGGCTGGACCCAGGCCAATCCGTCCGATGCCCTGGCCCGTGGCGCCTGGTGGCAGCTGTATGGTGACGCCCAGCTCAATGACCTGGTCGAGCAGCTCAATACCAGTAACCAGACTGTTGCCCAGTACGAGGCGCAGTACCGTCAGGCCCAGGCCCTGGTGCGCAGTGCGCGCGGTGCATTGTTCCCTAGCATGGACCTGAAGGCCGGCAAGAACCGCTCCAGCCAGGGCACCGGCAGTTCCAGTTCAAGCCTGAGCAACGCCAGCAGCGGCATTCGCGACACCTACAGCACCACCTTGGGCGTCAGCTGGGAAGCGGACCTGTGGGGCAAGCTGCGTGACGGTCTGGCGGCTAACCAGGCCAGCGCCGAGGCGAGTCTGGCCGATATGGCGGCGATTCGCCTGAGCCTGCAGTCGGAGCTCGTGCAGAACTACCTGCAACTGCGGGTGATGGACGAGCAGAAACGCCTGCTGGAAGCCACGGTTGCGGCCTACCAGCGTTCGCTGACCATGACTGAAAACCAGTACCGTGCCGGGGTTTCCGGCAAGGATGCGGTGGCCCAGGCGCAAACCCAGCTGAAAAGCACCCAGGCCGACCTGATCGACCTGGTCTGGCAGCGCGCCCAGCTGGAAAACGCCATTGCCGTACTGCTGGGCAAGGCACCGGCCGAGTTCGCCCTGGCCGACAGCAAGGATATCCCGGCATTGCCGCAGGTGCCGGTGGCCTTGCCTTCGCAACTGCTGGAGCGGCGCCCGGACATTGCCTCGGCCGAGCGCAAAGTGATGTCGGCTAACGCCAGCATCGGCGTGGCCCGTGCCGCGTACTTCCCCGACCTGACCCTGAGCATGAGCGGCGGTTACAGCAGCAGTAGCTTCAATGACTGGATCAGCCTGCCCAACCGCTTCTGGTCGGTGGGCCCACAATTGGCCATGACCCTGTTCGATGGCGGCCAGCGTTCTGCCGAAGTCGACCGTACCGTAGCGGTCTACGACCAGACCGTGGCCCAGTACCGTCAGGCCGTGCTCGATGGCTTCAAGGAAGTGGAAAACTACCTGGTGCAGCTCGACGTCTACGAAGACGAGGCCAAGGTGCGCGGCGAAGCCCTGGACGCGGCGCGCGAATCCCTGCGTCTGACCAGCAACCAGTACAAGGCCGGGCTGATCGCCTACCTGGATGTGGTCAACGTGCAGACCACCGCGCTGAGCAACGAGCGCAGCGTGCTGACCTTGCTGCAGGGGCGGCTGGTGGCCAGTGTGCAGTTGATAGCGGCGCTGGGTGGTGGCTGGGATGCTCAGGCGGCGTTTATTGAGTCGCCTTGATGTATAAATTGAATAAAAACAATGAGTTACATCATATTTTTAATGTTTCTTGAGAGATACGGTTAGCATTCGTTGCAAATCGCATGATGATTTCATTTGTGACGTT
Organism: Pseudomonas sp. GZD-222; assembly: GCF_049310525.1. NCBI lineage: Bacteria > Pseudomonadati > Pseudomonadota > Gammaproteobacteria > Pseudomonadales > Pseudomonadaceae > Pseudomonas > Pseudomonas sp. GZD-222. The sequence continues at coordinate 10,583 of NZ_JBMOWO010000065.1, read as the reverse complement.
AATTTTGTAATTTAACTTATTGTTTTATAACGATTTATTTCATTGCATATGCCAGGCATATGCAATGCGCCGTCATTGCTAAATGCCAGCGAAAACTCCGTGCGTTTCGCCAAAGGTTGAGTACAATCATCGGCTTTTCCGCGGGCCGTCCAGTGCCCGGTTTCAGGGGTTGTGGAAGGCCAAATGCTGATCGGTAGTTATTCTTCTTCGCTGGTGTTGATTTCGCTCTGCGTTGCCATTCTTGCCTCCTATACCGCACTCGACCTGACCGGGCGCATCGCGACTGCCAAAGGGCGGGCGGTGTACCTGTGGATCGGTGGTGGCGCGTTTGCCATGGGCTTCGGTATCTGGTCGATGCACTTCATCGGCATGCTCGCCTTCAGCCTGCCGATCTCGTTGGGGTACGACCTGACCCTGACCTTGCTGTCGTTGCTGATTGCCGGGCTGTCGTCAGGTTTTGCCCTGTGGCTGGTCAGCCAGCCAACCTTGCCCTGGATCCAGCTGGGATTCGGCGCGCTGATCATGGGCGCGGGTATCAGCAGCATGCACTACACCGGCATGGCGGCGCTGTTGATGCAGCCGGGCATCGACTACGACCCTGTGCTGTTCAGCCTGTCATTGGTGATTGCCGTGGGCGCCTCGGCGGCCGCTTTGTGGATTGCCTTCCGCCTCCGTCAGCAGACCCTCTATGTCCGTCAGATCCGTGGCGCCGCTGCCGTGGTGATGGGCATTGCGATTGTCGGCATGCACTACACCGCCATGGCTGCGGCCAACTTTCCTGAGGGTAGCTTCTGCGGCGCCCTGGGCAGTGGCCTGAGTGGCAACGGTCTGGATTACCTGGTGCTGATCACCACCCTGGCCGTGTTGGCGGTGGCACTGTTGACCTCGGTGCTCGATGCCCGCCTTGAAGCGCGCACCGCGGAATTGGCGCGCTCGTTGACCCGGGCCAACCAGGAACTGACCCAACTGGCCCTCCACGACACCTTGACCGGGCTGCCCAACCGCACACTGCTGGCCGATCGCATTGACCAGGCCATCTGCAAGGTGAGCGAGCAGGGTGGTTGTTTCGCGCTGATGTTCATTGACCTGGACGGCTTCAAGCCGGTCAACGACGCCTTTGGCCATCACATGGGCGACTTGCTGCTCAAGGAAGTCGCCCTGCGCCTGCGCGGCCACTTGCACAGCCAGGACACCCTGGCCCGCATCGGTGGCGACGAGTTTGTGCTGCTGGTGGAGCTGCAGGAGCCCGACGATGCAATGGGCGTTGCGGCCAAGCAGGTCAACCTGATTTCCCGTGCGTTCCGCGTCTCGGAGCAGAACCTGCAGATTTCGGCCAGTATCGGTATCGTCCTGTTCCCGGGCAACGGCATCGACCAGCATGAACTGCTGCGCAACGCCGATGCGGCGATGTATCACGCCAAGAGCGCCGGCAAGAACGGCTACAGCTTCTTCGACGTATCGATGAACAGCAATGCGCGCCTGCAGCTGCAACTGCTCCAGGACTTGCGAGTGGCGCTGGAACAAAAGCAGTTCCGGCTGTTCTACCAGCCCAAGTTCGATGCCCAGGACTGCCAGCCCATCGGTGCCGAAGCCTTGCTGCGCTGGGAGCACCCGCAGCATGGCTTGTTGCTGCCGGATCGTTTTATCGGCCTGGCCGAGAAGACCGGGCTGATCATTCCGATTGGCGAGTGGGTGCTGGATGAAGCCTGCCGGCAGATGCGCGCCTGGATCGACCAGGGCTATAGCGGCTGGCGCATTGCGGTGAACCTGTCGGCGATCCAGTTCTGCCACAGCGGCCTGGTCGAGAGCGTTGCCAAGGTGCTGGCGCGGCATCAGCTGCCCGCCAACAGCCTGACCCTGGAAATCACCGAAACCACTGCCATGCACGATGCCGACGCGAGCCTGGCGGTGCTGCAGCGCCTTGCCGACATGGGCGTGGACCTGTCCATCGACGATTTTGGCACCGGCTATTCGAGCCTGATGTACCTCAAGCGCCTGCCGGCCAACGAGTTGAAGATCGACCGTGGCTTTGTCCGCGACCTGGAGCAGGACAGCGATGATGCTGCGATTGTTTCGGCCATCGTGGCGTTGGGGCAGGCACTGGGGTTGCGCATCGTGGCTGAAGGGGTGGAAACCGACCGTCAGCAGAACTTCCTCACCCGTCTTGGCTGCGATTCGTTGCAGGGCTACCTGCTCGGCCAGCCGTTGCCGGCCGAGCGTTTCATTGTCGACATCGAGCGCGCCCGTCAGACCCAGGCGGTCAGCTGAGTTCAGCCAGCGGCGCGCAGATTACAGGAAGGCTCGAAGGCGTCTAGCTCGGCTTCGACGGCCTCGATGATCCGCTCGACATCGGCAGCGGCCATCAGCGTGGCGCAAGGGATACCGGCGATGGCCAGCAAGGTTTCACCGGTGGCCCGGTCAAACAGGCGTGCGACCATGCTGCGCGGAGCATCCATGCTGGCCTCGAAGCCCAGCGGATGAAAATACCAGCGCATCACCTGGCAGGCGTTGGGAAACGTCAGTTTGTTCATTCCGGCCTCCATGTAGGGGTGAACAACAGGGCGAGCGGAGCAAGCGGTGTTTCAGGTCCTGACGACCTTTCGGGAAACCTAAACATAGCACCGCCAGCGTCAATGTCTGCCCAAAGCGATGACAGTTTTTCGATTCTTTGACGCACCTCTCGTCGGCCCTCGACCCGCCTGCACATAAAGGCTGAAACGGCAAACGTTTGCCCGCAACATTTCCCCGTTGGAGCCAGTACCGCTCTGCTATTTTTACCGGCAGTCGGCTGGGATGCTTGCCTGGGATTTTCAGACCAATGGCATACCCGGGTTCAGTCAAGGAGACGGTCATGCGTTATTCAACGCTCACCCAACGTATCGCCGGTGACGGTGCTGCTGCCTGGAACATCCACTATCGCGCGCTGGAACTGCAGGAGCTGGGGCGAGAGATCTTTCTGCTGTCGATTGGCGATCCGGATTTCGACACCCCGCAACCCATTGTTCAGGCCGCCGTTGACAGCTTGCGTGCGGGCCGTACGCATTATTCCGATGTGCGTGGCAGCCTGGGTTTACGCCAGGCCATCGCCGGTTATCAATGGCGTCAGCGTGGCCAACGGGTCACTCCGGAAGAAGTGGTGGTGCTGGCCGGTGCGCAATGTGCGCTGTATGGCGTTGCGCAGTGCCTGTTAGATGCCGGAGACGAGGTGATTGTCGCCGAGCCGATTTACGTTACTTACCAGGCAGTGTTCGGCGCTTGCGCCGCGAAGGTGGTGCCGGTGCCCGTGCGTCCCGAGCACGGCTTTCGCGTCGATCCAGTCGAAGTCGCAGCCCGCGTTACGCCGCGCACCCGGGCGCTGCTGCTGAACAGCCCGAACAATCCGTCGGGGGCCAGCCTGTCCCGGCACAGCTGGGAGTGCCTGGCAGAAATCTGTATCGAGCATGACCTGTGGCTGATTTCCGATGAGGTCTACAGTGAGCTGCTGTATGAGGGTGAGCACTTCAGCCCGGCCAGCCTGCCAGGCATGGCCTCACGTTGCGCGACGATCAACAGCTTGTCCAAGTCTCACGCCATGTCGGGTTGGCGCGTCGGTTGGGTCATCGGGCCGCAAGCCTTGTGCGATCACCTGAGCAATCTGGCGTTGTGCATGTTCTACGGATTGCCGGATTTCATTCTCGATGCTGCGCAAGTGGCCCTGGAGCAGAATCTGCCGCAGGTAGGACAGATGCGCGATACCTACCGTGAGCGGCGTGACCGGGTGTGTGCCAGCCTCGCCGGCTGCCCTGGCATCAGCGTGCACAAGCCTGACGGCGGGATGTTCGTGATGATTGATATCCGCGCCACCGGCCTCGGTGCCCAGGCCTTTGCCGAACGCTTGCTGGAGGAACATGGCGTGGCGGTGCTCGCCGGCGATGCCTTCGGTCCCAGCGCGGAGGGGCATTTGCGCCTTGGCCTGGTGCTGGACAGTGAGCGCCTGGAGCAAGCCTGCCAGCGTATCGCGTTGTGCGCGGTGCAGGTGCTCGAAGGGCGTCCTTCAGTTGATCAGCGTGGCGGCCATGTTGATGGTAAAGCCCAGAATCGCAGTATTGAAGACAAACCCTACCAATGAATGGGCCAGCACCACACGGCGCATCTCGCGCCCGGCGACGCCGACATCCGAGGTTTGCACGGCAACGCTGAGGGTGAAGGAAAAGTAGTGGAAGTCCCAGTAGTCCGGGTGGCGTTCGCCGTCGCTGAAGCGCAGCAGCGGTGTGTGTTTCTCGGCGGTGTAGAACAGGTGGGCGTAATGCAGGCTGAAGATGGTACCGACCAGCAACCAGGAGCCGGCTACGGTGAAACCGGTAAAGGTCAGTTGCAACGCAGTCGGCCCATCGGCGAGCTTGGCGCCGGCGGCCAGTTGCAGGATGACCGCAGCCAGGCTTGCGATCGCCGCGATGCTGACGGTGAACAGCACAAGGCCGGCGTTCTCGTCTTCGATGCTGGCGACTTTGCGGACTTTATCGGCGCTGGCACCCAGAGTCAGCCACAGGATCAGCGACAGGTACAGCCATACACCGGTGTTCCAGCCAATCAGCACATGCTCGACCCAGTTGCTTGCCGGCAGCAGCCAGCCACTCAAAACACCGACGAGGGCGGCGACAGTCAGGCGTGGGTGGCTACGGGTCAGTCGATGAAAAGCCATGTTGCCTCGGGATCAAGGGGTCTTGATCAACTGTAGCGTCAAAGCGCGGAGCAGGGCACTCGACGGGTGGCCATGATATTGCCCTCAATCGATTCCAAACGGGTGGATAGGGTACTATCCGTCCACCTGCCGGGTATAAATGGCTTACCAATCAATGGCCTGGTCATGATATGGGTCAGCTGGGCCCACGGCAGTCTGTGACATAATGGCGTAATGCTACTACTCTCGCCTCGGCTCAGTTTTACGGGATTTCTGGTTTGTCCGATTCACTGCAAAACCCCTTGCTGCAATACCTTGCGCGCCTGGCACCTTCCAGTCAGCTGACCATGAAGTACATCCTCCAGGATGCCGCTGACCGTCTGGGCTTTGATGATTGCGACATTAGCGAAGTGCCTTGGCATCAGCTCGAACCTGGCCATGTCACCGCGCTGGTGGCGGCGTTGCGCGCCGATGGTTACGCCCCCAACACCTCGTCGCTGTATGTCAATGCAGTGCGTGGAGTGATGAACGAGGCCTGGCGCCTAGGGCTGATCAGCCAGGATCAGCTGCTGCGCATCCGCACGGTCAAACCGGCCCAGGGTACGCGCCTGCCTAGCGGACGCAACCTCAAGCGCAGCCTGATCCGCGACCTGATGGACGCCTGTGCGGCGGACCCGCGGCCCCAGGGTCTGCGCGATGCGGCAGTGATTGCTTTGCTGTACGGCACCGGCATGCGCAAATCCGAATCGGTGAACCTCGACCTGAGCCAGGTCGACTTCAGTGAACGCAGCTTGCAGGTGTTGGGCAAGGGCAATAAACAGCTGATCAAATACGCCCCGACCTGGGCCTTCGACAAGCTCAATGCCTGGCTGGCCTTTCGGCGTGAGCAACTGCCCGAAGGCCAGGCGGACGATGACTTCCTGTTCAACCGCATCCGCCGTGGCAGCCACATCACCCGCGAGCGCATCACCAAGCACGCGATTTATTACATCGCTCGCCAGCGGGGCACCCAGGTCGGGGTGAAAATCATGCCCCACGATTTCCGACGCTCGTTCATTACGCGGGTAATTGAAGAGCATGACCTGTCGATTGCGCAGAAACTGGCGCATCACACCAACATCCAGACCACCGCCAACTACGACATGCGTGACGACAACGAACGTCGTCGCGCAGTGGATCGGTACGACTACTAGCCCCCCCACAGTGGGGTGGGCGCTGCCGGGGCGCAACTTTGTATCGTGATAATCCGAAGCTCTGCAGTGCACGAGCGGAAATTATCAACCTACTGGTTCAGGGTTCTTGCCATGCCTTTGAAGGCTTACCGTCCCCGTCGTGAAGAATTCCGGCGTTTCTATACCATCGGCACACGCTGGGGTGACCATGACTCTTATGGTCATGTGCAGAACGTCGTCTATTACTCGTTCTTCGACTCGGCGATCAGTCATTTCCTGGTGGAGCAGGGGACGCTGGATATCGACAACAGCCCGGTAATCGGACTGATTGTCGAATCAAGCTGCACCTTCTACTCGCCGATCACCTTTCCCGAGCAGGTGACAGTGGGCTTGCGCATTGCCCACCTGGGCACCAGCAGTGCCCGTTACGAACTCGGGATCTTCCGCAACGACGAGCGCGAAGTCTCGGCGCTGGGTTACGTTGTGTATGTGTACGTGGACCGGGCGAGCAACAAGCCGGTGGCTATCCCGGCGTTGGTGCGCGATGAGCTGGGAACACTGACAGACTGACTGCGCTTGTTGTAGGAGCGGATTCATCGAGTGGATTCATCCGCGATGGGGCGCGGCGCGGCCCCAAAAACCGGGCCTGCTGCGCAGGCCATCGCGGATGAATCCGCTCCTACAGGTCCCCGCGTTCAAGCCGCATCCAGGCCCATTTGCCAGAAGTCTGCTTCCAGCCGCGAGGCCTGAGCAAACAACGTGGCCAGCTCCTCGAAACGTCGCTCAGTCATCGCCCGCGACGCCAGGTCATCAAGGTGCGCCCGGGCCGCCGTGGCGACGCCTTGATAGCCCGCCCCGGCGTACTCTCCGATCCAGTCCCGATACGGATGCTCAGCCAGTGCTTCAATGCCGTCTGGGGTCAGGTTGCGGCCAATTTCCGCGTAACCGATGACACAAGGGGCCAGCGCTACATGCAGGTCGAGCAGATCCCCGGCCGCACCGCAGTCCAGGACGAAACGGGTGTAAGCAACGGTCGCCTGGTGTTCCGGCGTCGCGGCCAGGTCCTCGGGCGACAACCCCCAACGCTGGCACAGACGCACGTGCAGTTCGGTTTCATCGAGAATCGCCGCCAGCCCGGCTTGCGCGGCGCGGATGTCGGCGAGTGTGCGGCTCTTGTAGGCGGCCAGCGCCCACGAACGGGCGAACTGGATCAGAAACAGATAGTCCTGTACCAGGTACTTGCGAAAGGCCGGCTGGGCCAAGGTGCCGGCACCCATCTGGCGGACGAAATCGTGGTCGACGTAACTGTTCCAGTCGGCGGCGGCGGCCTGTTTCAGGCGGTCAAAGATGTCCATGGGTTATTCCTTGATGTCGTAGGCAGCGTCGAAGAAGGCGTGTTCCAGGGCAACAGCGCGCAGGAAAAAATCGGTACTGATGTGAGCTTGCGCCGGTCCCACCCGGTCCAGCTCGGCACGCAGAAACGCCACGAAGCTCTGGAAGTCCGGGTTGTCGTGCAGGGTGATCCATTCGGCGTGTTCGAAGCGTGGCGGCAGTTGTTTCGGTGCGCGCAGCGCCCAATCCAGGTACAGCCCCTCGGCGACGTTGAGCACCGCCAGGGCAGCGGCATAGGAACGGGTAGCAGCCGCTTCGCGCATGATTGCCTTGAAGCCTGCGGTCGGCACCGAATCGGGGGCGTTCTGGCGCTGCGCCTCGCTGACCCCGAGCGCCTCGAAAGCACGCAGGAAATAGGTGTTTTCCTCACCCGAAATCACCCCGGTGAAGCGCCCCAGGCGGATGCGCGCCTCGAAGGTGTCGGCACTGGCAATGGCCGCGCCGAGCAAGGTCAGGAACGCATCGATGAAGCGGTGATCCTGGATCAGGTAATTGATCAGCACCGCATCGTCCAGCGTGCCATCGAGCAGCTCGTTGACGAAGCGGTGCTCGATCGATTGCGTCCAGCTTGGCTCGCTCTGACGGCGAAGGGTGTCGGTGAAGCGTTCGGTCATCGTGCTGTCCTCGAAATGGGCGACAGCGAGACCGGGTAAAGCTGACATGGGCGGCCTCGCAGTGAGACCGGCAAAAAGGCAGGTTGGCAATCCCCATCCCTTCGCCGGCATGATCCGGATCAGGTTCGAAGGGTCACCGCGCTGCAGCTGTCAGCGGTTTCTCAGCCCGTTGCCGGGCTCCCCTTGGTGGCCGAATCTATACAGCAAGCGAGGAGGATTGTCACGTTGGCTGCTAGTGAATACTGGATGCCAGTTCGAAGATCGGCATGTACATCAGGATCACGATCAAGCCGATCAGCAGGCCGATAAAGGTCATCAGCAGCGGTTCGAACAGACGCACGAACCACTCGATCCAGCGGCTGATTTCTTCGTCGTAGAAGTCGGCGCTGCGCTCCATCATCTGCCCGAGATTGCCCGACTGCTCGCCGGCACGCAGCAAGCGCAGCGACACCGGCGTCACCAGTTGCCCGGCCTCCAGCGCCGCGGACAATGACAGCCCTTCACGCACGCGCTCACAGGCATGCTCAAGGCGCTGCTTGGCGGCGACGCCGAGCAGGCCGCGGGCCATTTCCATCGCCGTGAGAATCGGGATGCCGCCCTGCAGCAGAATGCCCAGCGAGCGGTAGAAACGTGCCAGTTCATACATCACCAGGCGCCGGTGCAGGGCCGGCAGGCGCTCCAGCTGGCGGTTCAGCCAGCGTCGCACCCGCGGGTCGCGGCGCAGAACGAACGAACTGCTCACCAGTCCGAGAAAACCCAGGCCCATTGGCGCCTGGTGGGCATGCAGGAACATCCCGGCTTGCATCAGCCAGCGCGACAGCCAGGGCAGTTCGGTGCCCAGGCCCTCGAACACCAGGCTGAAGCGCGGCACCACATAGCCCATCAAGAACAGCACCACGCCACCGCCGACTATCAACAGCAGCAAGGGATAGATCGAGGCGCTGACGATCTTCTGCCGCACTTCGTCCATGCGCTGGCGGTAGGCGACGTAACGCCCCAGGGCATCACCGAGGGCGCCGGTCTTCTCGCTCGATTGCACCAGGGCGATATACAGCGCTGGAAACACGCTGGGCAACTGGCCGAGCGCCTGGGAAAAGGACTTGCCTTCATAGAGCAGGCGCACCAATTCACCGAGGGTTTTGCGAGCCTGCGGCGCCGCCTCTTTTTCCGCCAGGCTTTCCAGCGCGTCAATCAGCGGCAGGCCGGCATTGAGCAGGGTGGTCAGTTCCTGGCTGAACAGCACCAGGTCAAAGGTTTCGCTGCGGCGCCAACGCAATTTGCCGAAGCGCTCGCAGTTACGCACGCTGACCACCCGCAAGCCTTGTTGCTCGGCCTGCAGGCGGGCCTGTCCGGCGTCCTGGGCGTCCAGCGTGAGCAGGACCACCCCGGATTTCCCCAGTGCCTTGAGCTCGTAGCGCATGTGCTGATCCTCCGCTTACTGCCAGCTGGTGACCTCAGCGTTCTCGCCTTCACCGCCAGGCTGGCCGTCCTTGCCCATGGAGAGCAGGTCGTACTCGCCGTTTTCACCGGGTTGGCGGTAGATGTAATTGCGTCCCCACGGGTCCTGAGGGACTTTTTTCTGCAGGTAGGGGCCAGACCAGCGGGTCTCGTCACTGGGGGCGGTGACCAGCGCCTGCAGGCCTTGCTCAGAATTGGGGTAATGCCCCACCTCCAGGCGATACAGGTCCAGGGCCTTGCTCAAGCCTTCAATCTGCGCCCGCGCCACCTTGGCCTCCGAGCGCCCCAACTGACTGAAGTACTTGGGGGCGACGATGCCGGCAAGCAGCCCCAGTACCACCAACACCACCAGCAGTTCGAGCAGGGTGAATCCTTGTTGCGCGTACTTTTTTTTGTTCATGACAAGGCCCTCCGTAGTGCGCCTGCAAGGGCTTATGCAATTGCCGTGCGCGTCTGCGCCAAGCCTTTGCGCCACGGGCCTGGCAAGGCGGCACAGTGCTTGCGTCAGTAGCTCAGAGCCTCGGCAATCGGGGCAAATGCCCCACTTTTCGGGGGAACGCAACGGGGAGGGCGGCACCATGCGCTGGCTCACTGCAGGACTGTTTGTCTGGCTGACCTGGACCCACCCGGTCCAGGCCGATGTGTATATCTCGATCAAGGCCGATGGCGGCTATGTACTGTCCAACGTTCACCGAGCGGGGCGGACCTATCAACGGGTCATCAGCGAGCCTGGGGCGAGCCTGGCCAGCAGCGGCCAGGCCGAGCTGATCACCGGCATGCCCTACGCCGAACTGGTGGCGGCAGCGGCCGAAGCCAATGACCTGCCTGCTGCACTGCTGCATGCGGTGATCCAGGCCGAGTCGCGCTACGACCCCAATGCCCGCTCAGCCAGCGGTGCGGTGGGACTGATGCAACTGATGCCCGATACCGCGCGGGAGCTGGGGGTGAAGAACTCGCTGGACCCAGCCTCGAATCTTCAGGGCGGTGCGCGCTACCTCAAGCGCATGCTCAAGCTGTTCGACAACGACATCACCCTGGCCGTGGCCGCCTATAACGCAGGCCCGGATGCGGTGATGCGCCGGGGCCGGGTAGTGCCACCTTTTGCCGAAACCCAACGTTACGTGCCGAAAGTCTTGCACCAGTACCGGCGTTTGCAGGGCTTGGCCATGGATGCGCCTTTGTGAACCGGTGGGAGCAGGTGGGAGCGGGGGGGGGGGGGGGGGGGGGGGGGGGGGGGGGGGGCGGCGGGGGGGGGGGGGGAGGGGACGAGAAGGCCCAAAAAAAAAA
>NZ_JBMOWO010000064.1:0-21435 GCF_049310525.1 Pseudomonas sp. GZD-222 | reverse complement strand
GAGGTTGCCTTTCCCCGCGCTTGGGTGTGTCTCACTCCCCGAGGTGGCGGGGCACCCCCGCTCCCAACCACCCACAAAGGCACCCCCGAATAGTGGGGAATTGCGGGGGATAACCCCCAATTGAGATTCATTCAGTAGTTTAAGTGACTGAAAAACAACAATAAAAAACAATGGCATGAGGCTTGCTCAAGCCTTTCCAGAGTCCACTTGCACCACCAGAGGCACGCCATGATGACTCCGATCAAAGGCTCCGTCCTGACTTCACTGCTGATCACTGCCGCCACCTTTGGCTGGCAGCCAGTCAGCGAAGCCGCCGTGCGCTGCGAGCGCAATCTGGTGGCCAACGTGGTGGCGCTTGACCAGCCACTGATGTTCAACCGCCTCGGCGCGCAGAATGCCAACGGCATGATGTTCGCCCTGCGCCGCGACGTGGTTGATGACAACCAGGTGTCGCTGGATCAAGGCGGCGCGGCAGTACCCGGCAAGGTCACCCTGCGCCCGGACAAGCGTCCACGGCCGATTGTGCTGCGGGTAGCGGCCGGTGATTGCTTGACCGTGAACCTGCAGAACCTCTTGGCCTACCAGGCCAACCCGAACAAACACGGCATCGATCACGAAGAAGAAAACGAAGGAGAAGAGAACGAAGCCGAAGAAAATGAAGGTGCTGAAGCTAATGAACCTGATGGCGACGAAAGCTTTGTGGTCGATGACCAGGTTACCGACCGTCATGTCGGTTTTCAGGTCAACGGCATGCAGGCGGTCAACAGCATCGCCGACATTGCCGCCAACAGCGGCCGTAATGGCAACTTCCTGATCGCCCCGGGCGGCAGTCGCACCTACACCCTGTACGCCGAGCGCGAAGGCGCGTTTGCTGCCACCAGCCAGGGCGCCACATTCGGCGGACAGGGCGCCGCCGGCAACGTTTCCAACGGCCTGTTTGGCCAGGTGGTGGTACTGCCGAAAAATGCCCGTACTTACCGCAATACCCTGACCGAAGAGGAAATGCGCCTGGCCACCACCGGCCGCGCACCTACCGGTCAGCCAATCGTCGACTACCAGGCGCGCTACCCACAGCGCGAACCCTGGATCCGTGAAGGCAAGGCCGGCTCACCGATCATCGCCATGGTCGATGGCAACGAGATCATTTCCAGCGAAACCGACGCCGTAGTCATGGGCCCCAATACCGACGGCAGCTTCCCGCCCTCGACCTATCCGCTGGAAAGCATCGGCAAACGCAACCCGGCGATCCCCAATCGCCTGGAACCGTTCCGCGACTTTGCCGCGCAGTTCACCGACGAGGCGGCTGCCACCCAGGCGTTCCCCGGTTACTGGGCAGACCCGGTAATGGGGCATGTGCTGGAACCGACCCGTGACTCGTTCATGATCAACTACGGCTCAGGTGGCATGGGTGCTGAGGTGGTGGCCAACCGCTTGGGCGTGGGGCCGATGCACGATTGCCTGTCGTGCGCCTATGAAGAGTTCTTCCTCAGCTCGCACACCGTCGGCGATGTGGCGATGCTGGTGGACGTGCCGGCCAACGTTGGCCTGGAGAACATTCGTCCAGGGCAGACTCCGAACGCCGATCAGGTTGGGGTCAAGGCGACCATGGCCCTGTTTCCGGCTGAACCGGCCAACGTCAACCACAGCTACATTGGTGACTTCGTCAAATTCCGCAACACCCACAACGGCCACGAGCAGCACATCTTCCACCTGCACGGGCACCAGTGGCTGTTCAACCCCAATGACGACAACTCCGACTATGTCGATGCCCAGGGCATTGGCCCGGGTGTCGGCTACACCTACGAAATCGCCAACGGCGGCTCGGGCAACCGTAACCGCGTAGCCGGCGATGCGATCTATCACTGCCACTTCTACCCGCACTTCGCCCAGGGCATGTGGAGCATGTGGCGGGTGCACGACGTATTCGAGGAAGGCACGCGTCTGGAGGTCTCGGCCCAAGGTCAGGATGGTTACCACAGCGAGCCGTATGCCCTGCGCAGCGGCAAGCCTGCTGCTGGCGCCCGTGCCTTGCCGGATGGCGAAATTATCGCCGGTACGCCGATTCCCGCCATCGTCCCGCTGCCAGGCAAAGCCATGGCGCCGATGCCCGGCAAAGTGGCCGTCATTCCGAAGCTGGCGGAAACGCTGGTTGCCGAAAATGATGACGATGACGACGAGGAGGAAGGTGATGACGATTCCGCTCATCACGATGCCGCGCCGCGGGCGGTCGGCTCGCTGGTGCTGGTTGACCGCAGCGATGCCAACCGCAACGCCGATGGCAGCCTGAAAAACCCTGGCTATCCCTTCTGGATTGGCGGCATGGAAAGCACCGTTGGCCAACGTCCGCCAACTCCGCCCCTGGACATGCTCGACCCGGCCAAAGCGCAACAGCTGAAAAATACCGGCAATGCGCTGTGGGCCAACCTTGATCCGGCGCAGGTCGGTGGCTGGGACGGTGGCTTGCCACGCCATGCACTGGATGGGATTTCTGCCGGTGGCGAAGCCGAGGTGACCACCACCGCACTGGACTTCACCAAACAAATCACCAAGGCCAAAGCGGTGTTCCTGCCGGAAGAGGGCACGGAGGTCGAGCAAGCCGCGATGAGCTTCCACTCCAAGCTTGAACACCCCAGCTTCGCGGTGCTGCCGGGCAACCAGACCGTGGCGCGCAACTTCCGCACCAACGGCGCGGCACCCACTGCGGGCGCACCGTTCTTCGAACCGTGCATGGACGACCGCGCCAAGCGCCTGACCCTGGCTGCCGGCGTCGGCGAGTTCAACAGCGGTGAGCGTCTGGATGGCATGAGTTTTACCGGCTCTTCGACCTTCACCGCCGACCGTCCACGCATTTACAAAGGCGCCAACATCCAGTTCGACGCGGTGTACAACAAGGTCGGCTATCACTTCCCGCAGGCGCGCATCATCGCCCTCTGGGAAGACGTCTGGCCAGTGATCAACAAGCAGCGCCCACCGGAGCCTCTGGTGATGCGCATGAACACCTTCGACTGCACCATGTACCAGCACACCAACCTGATCCCTTCGTTCTACGAGATGGACGACTATCAGGTGCGCACCCCGACCGACGTGATCGGTCAGCACATCCACCTGCCAAAATGGGACCTGACGGCGGCCGACGGTTCGGCCAACGGCTGGAACTATGAAGACGGCATTCTCTCGCCCGGCACCGTGGTCGAGCGCATCGAAGCCATTCGTGAGTACAACAAGTGCACCAGCGGCGATCCGCGTGAAGGCAGTGCCGAGTGCCCGGTAGCCAAGGCGCATCCGTTCTTCGGCCGCTTCGGGCGGGCCGACTGGATGGGCGCCCGTACTGCCATGCAGCGCTGGTTCGCCGACCCGGTGGTCAACGTGCATAACGTCGACCGTGGCCTGGGCACCATCTTTACCCACGACCACCTTGGCCCATCGACGCACCAGCAACTGGGTCTCTACGCCACCGTACTGGCCGAGCCTGCCGGTTCGACCTGGTACCACGCCGAGACCGGTGAGCAGCTGTACAACCCTGCACTGCGGGAAGACGGCGGGCCGACTTCATGGCAAGCCGTGGTCAAGACCGGCGACCACGACGGCGACGGCCGCAACGACAGCTACCGTGAGTTCTTCCTCGAGTACAGCGACTTCCAGCATGCCTACGAGGCTGGGGTGTATGTCGGTGCCGGTCCTGACGGTATTCCCAATGCCCAGGCGTTCCCGGCAACCGCCGACACCTTCCGCTACGCGATCAACCCGCCTGTGCGGCAGAAAGCCTCGAACCTGCTGGAAGCGGTGGTCGAGTCTCGCGGCGGCCTGTTCCCGGGTTGCCCATCGCGGCCTTGCCCGCAAGCCATCTCGGTGGATGACCCTGGCATGTTCGTCGTCAACTACCGCAACGAACCGCTGGCCCTGCGGGTCTACGACCCCAATAAGGTTGCGCCGGACGGCAAGCGCGGCATGCAGGCCGACGGCCTCGGCGGTGACCTGGCGTTCGCCATGCAGAGCCGCACCGACCGTGCCATTCCGGCGATGAACCTGTCGCCAGCGGCAATCACCTCGGCAGTCGGCCCTACCGGCGGCACCACGCTGTTCCCACCGCACATCAACAAAGGCGGGGCGGAACCCGGTGATCCGTTCACGCCGATGCTGCGTACCTACTCCGGTGACAACGTGCGGCTGCGTATGCATGCCGGTGGTCATGAAGAGGAACACAACGTGACCCTGCATGGCGTCAAGTGGCTGCAGAACGGTTCGGGCTTCGGCAATAGCTCCAACTCGGGGTGGAAGGCCTCGCAGATGGTGGGTATCTCCGAGCAACTGGGCTTCATGGCACCGGTGTCGATGATCTCCAGCGCGTCGTCGCCTAACGGTGACTACCTGTACTCACTGGATGCCGCCCATGAAGGCTACTGGAACGGGATCTGGGGGGTAATGCGCAACTACACCAACAGCCGTAATGACCTGTTCGCGCTGCCGAACAACCCGATGCCGATGGCCGCGCGCAATACCGTGGCGTTTGACGGCATCTGCCCACGCTTCACCACCAACGCCAACGGCATTGGTACCCGGCCGACGGTGCAGCGCAGCTATGAAATCGTCGCAGCGCTGGCCAATGATATCCTCGGTAATCCGCTTGGGGTGAGCATCAACGACCCGAGCGGTGTCGGCCAGCACGTGGGCGGCCCGTTGAAAGCCAATGGTGGCACCCTGGTCTACAACAGCCGGCGTACCAGTATTCCGCAGGTGACGGTGACCGACCCCGAAGATGGCGAAACCTTCACCATCGGTGGGCACAGCGGGCCGCTGCATGACCCGACCGCCATCCTCTATGTGCGCAAAGCTGACCTGGACCCGATCTCCGGCAAGCTCAAACCCGGTGTACCGATCGAGCCACTGGTACTGCGCGCCGCTGCCGGCGAGTGCCTGAAGGTCACCCTGGAAAACCGTCTGCCGCTGGTGATGCCGGACCTGCCAAGCACCGCCGTGATGCAGAACGTGGTCAAGCGTGACCGTCAGGGCAGCGAAGGCTCCACCGCCTTCAACAACAACCTGATGCGGCCGTCCAGCCATGTCGGTCTGCACACCCAGCTGCTGTCCTACGACATCACCAAGTCGGACGGTGTCAACGTCGGCCAGAACCCGGTGCAGACCGTACCGCCACGCACCGGCAGCAGCGGCGCTTACCCGAGCAAGGTGTTCCAGTACTACGCCGGGCACCTGGAGCGTGAAGGCAAGCCAGTGATGCAGATGGGCCGTTCGGTGGACAACATCAACACCACGGCCATCGAGTTCGGCGGGCTCAATATCACCCCGGCGGATGTCATCAAACAGGGGCAAAAAGGCCTGATCGGTGGCATGAGCATCCTGCCGCAGACCGCCACCTGGACCGAAGACGCTGCCAGCCGTGCCTCGGCTACCGTGCAAGTGCCCGGGCAGCCGGCCTACCGCGACTTCGCCACCCTCTGGCAGCGCGCGCTGAACATGCGCTGGGCGGACGGGCGGCCGGTGGAAGGCATCGCCACTGAAGGCAACGGTGTGCCGGGTGACCCGAAAGACAACTCGAACATGGCCATCAACTACAAGACCGAGCCGCTGTGGTTCCGCTTCGGCCTGGCCCCGGATGCGCCGTTCGGGCACGCCGATGGCAACGGCTGGGCGGATGTTCCCAACGCACACATGGCCTACAGCAATGCCCTGGTGGGTGGCGACCCGCAAACCCCGGTGCTCTGGGCCAGGCCTGGTCAGCCGTTCCGTAACCATGTGCTGATGCCTACCGGTGGCAGCCGCGGCATTACCTACCAGCTCGACGGGCACCTGTGGCCGCTGCACAACTATCAGGCCGAAAAGTCTGACACCAGCGGCTACCCTTTGAATCTGCCAGGTATCGGTTCGGTGCGCTTCGGCTACAACCCACAGGCGATGTTCATCGGCGCCCAGGAAAGCGTGCTGCCGGCTGCGCACTTCAGCTTCATGGTGCCCAGTGCCGGGGGCAGCAACGCGGTGCCCGGTGACTACCTGTTCCGCGACTATGCCGCCTATGGCAACGCCTCGGGACTGTGGGGGCTGCTGAGGGTAACCGAAGAAACGCCACCGACTACAGCGCCAGCGCAGTAAGGGAAGGGGAGAGGTCATGAATAAGAAAAATCGACCGTTATACCTGGGCCTGATGGCAGGTTTGACCCTGATGGGCCTGGGTATCAGCTACGAGAGCCTGTGGTGCGACCCGCGTAGCGAGCTCGCCGCCAGCGCCAGCGATCCTCAGGCCCTGCACCGGCTCAGTCGCGACGGTGTCACCGTCGAGTTCGAAGCCCGGCCATTGGGCAGCGATGGCGTACTGACCGAGGGGGCGTTTGCCAGCGTGCGCTTCAAAGTCACCGATCAGAACAGCGGCCAGCCACTGTCGGGCGTGTCGCCCGGCGCCTGGCTGGACCCGGCACTGACCGGCGACGCGGCCAAAGACCGCAACAAGAGTTGCAAGGCCCGGGTGGCGCTGTTTCTCAAAAGCAGTATCGGTGCCCGGCCGTTGCTGGACCTCAACAGCTACTTCCTGCTGGTATTGAACAAGGACGCCAGCCTGACGGTGATCGATCCCAACGTTTCGGTCGGCGGGGTCACCAGCACCCTGGCGCGCATCGAGCTGCCAGGGGTGCCCATGGACTGGGCGGCCAGCAGTGATGACAAGCAGGTGTTCGTATCGATCCCGGAGCGCGGTGAAGTGGCGTTGATCGACACCGAGACCTTCCAGAAGGTGGGTAGTATCGATGCCGGCAAACAGCCGCTACGGGTGGCATTGCAACCGGATCAGCGCCTGCTGTGGGTCGGCAACAATTCCACAGACCCGGCGCACAGTGGCGTCACTGTGATCGATGTGCCCAGCCGCAAAAGCATGAAGTTCTTTGCCACCGGCACCGGGCATCACGAAATCGCCTTCAGCGCCGACTCGCGTTACGCCTTTGTGAGTAACCGCGACAGCGGCACCCTGAGCGTGATCGATGCCAGCGAGATGCGCCTGGTGAAGACTATCAAGGTCGGTTCGCACCCCTTGTCAGTGGCCTATTCGGCGCTGTCCCAAGCGGTCTATGTGGCCGATGGGCGCGACGGCAGCATCAGTGTCATCGATGCCCGCAGCCATGAAATGCGCCACTGGATCGAGGGCAAGCAGGGCCTTGGACCGATGCGCTTCAGCAGTGACGGGCGCTTCGGTATCGTCCTCAATACCCTGGAGAGCCAGGCACTGGTAATCGACGCCAGTACCGACCAGTTGATCCATACCTTGCCGGTGGCCGCCGAACCCTACCAGCTGACCTTCACCAAAGCCTATGCCTACATTCGCGGTCTGGCCTCGTCGAAGGTCACCATGATCAACCTGAGCAGCCTTGGCGAAGGCCGCCAACCGATCATCCAGGGCTTTGAAGCGGGTGCCGCCGCGCCGCGCCAGGCCGGAGACCTGCCGCTGGCCCAGGGCCTGACCGCGGCGCGCGATGAAAACTCGGTGTTCGTGGTCAATCCGGTGGACAACACCACTTACTTCTACGCCGAAGGCATGAACGCACCGATGTCCGGTTATGCCAACCGCGGTCACAACGCCCGTGCGGCACTGGTGATCGATCGCAGCCTGCGCGAAGTGGCGCCGGGGGTGTACAGCTCGACGATCAAGCTGCCCGCTGCCGGTACCTTTGATGTCGCCTTCCTGCTTAACCAGCCGCAGATCATCCACTGTTTCAGCACCGAGGTGGCGGCCTCACCTAGCGCGCCTCACCGGCAGACGCCGCAGATAGAGTTCCTGCTTGAACCCACGGTGGTCGTGCAGGGCACCCCGTTCACCGCGCGCTTCCGGATCGTTGAAGGTAATGGCGCCCCGCGCAATGGTGTCAAGGACCTGAGCGTGCGTTACTTCCTCGCACCCTCGTCACGGGCCCGTGACAGCCGGGTGCATGAAGTGGGTGACGGCATCTATGAGGCACCGCTGGAGCTGGCCGAGGCGGGTGCCTGGTACCTGCATGTGCAGGCGCCGTCCCTAGGCAGCGCCTTTGCCGAGAAAAACTACACCAGCCTGCGGGTGCTCCCTGCCGCGGCTCAACAAGCGTCCGAGTCGGATTCAAGGAGTGTGCGATGAAAATGCTTGATCGCTGCAGACTGTTCAGCCTCTGCCTGTTGGCCGCCGCGTGTGGTTTCGCCCAGGCCCATGGCGGTGTCGATCATGGTGGTCACGATGATCACAGTGGCCATACACCGCCCGCTGCCCACCAGGAAAAGACCTCAGTGCGCTTTGCCGATGTCCAGCTGCTGGACCAGAACGGCATGCCGGTGCGCCTGGAGAAAGACCTGGTGTCTGATCGCCTGGTGGTCATGGGCTTTATCTACACCAGCTGCACCACGGTGTGCCCGGTGGTGTCCTCGATCATGGCCAAGGTGCAAAAGCAGCTGGGCGGACGCGTCGGTGATGAGGTGCAACTGGTGTCGATCAGCGTCGATCCGCAGCGTGATGACTCCAAACGCCTGCAGGACTACGCCAAGACTTTCCAGGCGGGGCCGGGCTGGAGCTGGCTGACCGGTTCGCCCTATGCGGTCAATGAAACCCTTAAAGGCCTTGGCAGTTTCAGCGCCAACTTGAGCGAGCATCCGCCGCTGATCCTGGTCGGTGACGGTCGCAGCGGCAAATGGACACGCTTTTACGGCTTTACCGACCCTGCGCTGCTGGTCAGCGAAATTGATCGACTCAGCGCCCGCCGGGTCCACGCCAAACACACGGCCATCGCCCAGGAGGTGCAACCATGAGCGCTGCTACTGCACGCAAGTCGGTGATGCGCGGGGTCGACTGGGTGGCCTTGCTGGTGTGCCTGTGGATCCTCAGTTCGGTGGCATTGGCCCATGAAGGGCACGCGCCGAAGGCCAGCACCGACACTGATGCCAGCACCGCAGTGACACCCACTGCGGGTACTCACGATGCCCAGACCTATTTCACTGACAGCCTGGTGCAGGACCAGAACGGCCGCAGCCTGCGCTTTTATAGCGATGTGCTGAAGGATCGGGTGGTACTGCTGAATGTCATCTTCACCAACTGCAGCGATGCCTGCCCGCTGATCACCCGCAAGTTGCGTGAGGTGCGCGAAGCGATGGGCGAGGAGCAGGCCAGCAAAGTCACGTTCATTTCCTTGAGCAGTGACCCCACCAACGACACTCCGCAAGTGCTCAAGGAGTTTGCGCAAAAACAGGGTGTCGACGGTCCCAACTGGTTGTTCCTGACCGGTGACAAGGCGCAGATGGACCTGGTGCTGATGCGCCTCGGCCACCTGATCCCCAGCCCCGAACAACATTCAACCCAACTGATCGCCGGCGATGTGGCAAATAAACGCTGGAGCAAAATCCGCCCCGATGCGCCACCCATGGCCATTGCCCAACGTCTGCAACTGCTGTCGCAACCCCTGGCCGGACGTTGAACATCATGAACACGGCGCTGCGTACCGGGACCTTGCTGCTGATGCTTATCGCCAGCAACCTTGCGCAGGCTCTGCAACTGAACCCGGCGGAGCTGGCGGGCAAACGTTTGTACCGCGAGGGGCTGTCGAGCAGCGATGCCCAGGTGTCGGCGCGGGTCGGCGCGGCCGACATGCTGGTGCCGGCCAGCGTCGTACCCTGTGGCAGTTGCCATGGCGCCGACGGGCTGGGGCGGGCCGAGGGCGGTGTGCGTCCACCGGTATTGAGCTGGCAACGGCTGGCGGCCGGGCAGGGCCTGCGCAAGGTCAATGGCCGGAGCTATCCGGCCTATAACGAGTCCAGCCTGGTCCGGGCGATTCAGGAGGGCCGTGACCCGGCGGGCAATCGTCTGGATCCGGCCATGCCGCGCTTCGTCCTGAGCATGGCCGACCAGCGCAACCTCAATGCGTACCTCAAGCGCCTGGCCGACGACCGTGATCCGGGCCTGGAGGAACAGACCCTGCGCCTGGGCACCTTGTTGCCGGGTGAAGGCGCCCTGGCGGCGTCGGCACGGGTGGTGGCCGCTGTGCTCGAAGATCGTATCGCTCAACTCAACCAGCAAGGCGGCATCCATGGCCGACGTTTGCAATTGATCAATATCGATCCGGGACCCGACGCGGCCAGCGCCGAGCAGGCGCTTACTCAGTTGCTTGAACAGGAACAGGTGTTCGCCTTGATTTCCCCGCTGGTACCCGCCCTGGACCCCATCCTCGCCAGCCGCCTGGAGCAGGCACGGGTACCCTTGATTGGTGCGGCGCCGGTGTTGTCCAGCAGCGTGCAGATCTTTGACCCGTTACCGGGGCTGGATGACCAATTGCTGAGCCTGGCCGACTATGCCCAGGGCAACCTGGCGCTGCAGCAAGGCGGCACTCGGATTGTCTATGCCGACCCGGCCCAGGCCGGACTCGCCCAGCACCTTGAGCAGCAACTGCAACGCCGCGGCTGGACTGAGGTCAAGGCCCAGCCCCTGAGTGAGCAGGCTGCAGACGCACAGGCGATTTTCTTTCTCGGGCAGCCCGAGGCCTTCGGCCAGCTGATCGCCCAACAGCAGCAAGCCAAGCGCACGCCTTACCTGTTTGCCGCCGCCAACCAGGTGTCCAGCCAGCTGCCGCAGGTGCCTGAAGCCTGGTCACGACGGCTGTTTCTGGCCTATCCCTTCGTCCCGGGAGACTGGACGCCAGTCGGCACCAAAGCGCTGAGCGAGATGCGTGCGCGCCAAGGCCTGGACGGTCGTCAGGGGGTGTTGCAGGTCAGCACCTGGTGCGCCGTACAGTTACTCGGCGACGCCCTCAAACGTGCCGGGCGCGATGCCAGCCGCGAAAAACTGATTCAGGCCCTGGAAGGTCTGCACGATGTGCAGACCGGCCTCACGCCGCCTTTAAGCTTTGGTCCTGGCCGCCGTCAGGGGCTGGCCGGGGCGCATGTGGTGACCCTGGAAATGCCCGGCCCGGTGTTTTACCCGGTGGCTGTCTATCGTCCTGTCGCTGAGGTGAGTGCGCCATGAAGCTGCTCTCTTTATTGCTGTGCCTGGTGGCTTTGCAATTGCACGCCGAGGAAGGCCCCGCTGCAGCCCAGGTCAATGGCGTGGCCATCAGTCAGCTGCGTCTGGAGCGCTACTTTGCCGATTATCTGCAGACTCAGGGCAGGGCCCTGACCAGCATTCGTAATCCCAGTGTGTACAAGCGCTTGCGTGAGCAGGCGTTGAATGACCTGATTGACAAGGAACTGCTCTGGCAAGAAGCCCAGCGCCAAGGGATCAAGGTCAGTGATGAGCAAGTGAACGCGCAGATCGATCAGTTGCGTCAGGCCCTGGGCACTGCCAAGCCCTTTGAGCAACGCCTGGCCGATGCCGGTTTTGATCGCGACAGCTTTGCCGACTACACCCGCCACGAAATGGCCGCCCAGCAAGTGTTCATGCACGCTTCACAGGTCCCGGAGCCGGCCCCGGCCGACGTTCGCGCGTTCTACCTGGCCAACGCGAGTTCTTTATCGCCGCTGCAGAACCAAAGCGCTGACGGCTCTGTCGAAGATGAGCAGGGACTGGAATTGGCCAAACGCCTACTCATCGATCAGCAACAAGCGCAGGCACGCCATGCCTTGCTACAGCGTTTACGTGACGCCGGGCAGGTGCAGCGACTTGACTGACGACTGATCTGACCCCCAATGTTGGGGATATCAGTAGGGGCAAAGTGCCAGCCGGTCCCCGGGATTGGGGGAGGGGCCATGGCCCATTTGCGTCTACTCTTAAAGAATCAACGACATAGCCCATTCAAAAGCGCCGTCTCTGGTCTGGCACGAAGCATGCGTAAGCCTACACAAGGTCGCACTTCGCCAGGTCGGGAAACCGGAACCGTGGTGCTTCAAGGAGTCGACCTTGGTTAACACAGTATTGGTAGTCGATGACGAACAGACCCTTGCGGGCAATATCCAGGCTTACCTGGATGCGCAAGGCCTGAACGTCCATGTGGCCTACGACGGGGCCAGTGCCATCGGTGAAGCCGAGCGCACCCAACCTGACGTGATAGTGCTCGATTATCGCTTGCCCGATATGGAAGGGTTTCAGGTTCTGGAGGCTGTACGCAAGAGCAGGAACTGTCATTTCGTGCTGATCACTGCCCACCCGACCGCCGAGGTCCGTGAGCGTGCCAACCAGCTGGGCGTCAGTCACATCCTGTTCAAGCCTTTTCCGCTGGCGGAACTGGCCCGTGCAGTCAACGACCTGATGGGCATCAAGCGTGAAGCGGGCGGCGAGGCCACAGCGGACACAGGGTTCGTCGAAAGACGCCAGAGCAGGAGTGATAGTTTCCCCCTGCAGTTGTTCGACGGTAGTTGGGTCCTGGCAGATCGCCGCCGTAATGGCGCAAGAAAGCCCGAACCAGACGACGACCAACTGCTCACCGGGGAGTAACGCGCGAGCAGACCTGAACATGGCTTGCCGCGCCCCGCGCTGGAGTGCAAGTCATGGAAACCGTGTCGCTCGCTGTTGTCACCACCCGGGAAAGCGCCCCCGCCCCGCTTGGTCGTGAGTTGCTGGTGCAGGCTCGTACCAGCGCAGAACAGAACGCCGAACGCCTCCTCGATACCCTCCAACGCCTCAGCAACCTGAGCCCCGCCGACTTTGTTGCGCGCCTGGGCGTCACCCTGCATTACCCGGTACTGGACAGCCAGGCGCTGTTCGCCGCCACGCCTCTGTTTGACCGGGTCAGCCTGGCCCAGTGCCTGAAACGCGAATTTCTCTTCCTGGAGCATGACGGCCAGGCCCTGGGTGTATTCGCCGATCCCTTCGACACCGCGCGCCTGGCCTGGATCGATGAGTGCCTGCAGGGTGCGCCGCTGTACCTGGTCGAAGCCGCTGACCTGGCCGGCTTTCTGGCCCGCCACGAAGAAAGCTTTCATGCCGTCGATTCGCTGGAAAACGACAGCGAAGCGGTCAACGAACTCGACACCCTGCAAAGCCTGTCGCTGGCCAGCATCAGCGAAGACCAGAGCCGGGTGGTCAAGCTGGTCAACTCGACGCTGTATGACGCCCTGAAAATGCACGCCAGTGATATTCACCTGGGGGTCACAGGTAACGGCCTGGTGATCAAGTACCGTATCGATGGTGTGCTCAACAGCATCAGTAAAGTCAGCGGCAGCGAATTTGCCGAGCAGGTGATCTCGCGGATCAAGGTCATGGCCGAGCTGGACATCGGCGAAAAGCGCGTGCCTCAGGACGGTCGCTTCAAGATCGGCATCAGCGCCCGGCAGATCGACTTTCGCGTTTCGATCATGCCCAGCATCTTTGGCGAGGACGCGGTGCTGCGGGTGCTCGACAAACAGGACCTGGCGGATCGCGTCAGCGGCGTACAACTGCAGGCCCTGGGTTTTGAAGACCAGACCCTGCGCAGCCTGCGGCGCATGGCCAACGAGCCTTACGGCATGATCCTGGTCACCGGCCCCACCGGCAGCGGCAAGACCACCACCCTCTACGCCATGATCAGCGAGATCAACCACGGCGTGGACAAGATCATCACCATCGAAGACCCGGTCGAGTACCAGTTGCCCGGCGTGTTGCAGATCCCGGTCAACGAGAAGAAGGGCCTGACCTTCGCCCGTGGCCTGCGCTCGATCCTGCGTCACGACCCGGACAAGATCATGGTCGGTGAGATCCGCGACCCGGACACCGCGCAGATCGCCGTGCAGTCGGCGCTGACCGGGCACCTGGTGTTCACCACCATCCACGCCAACAACGTTTTCGATGTGATCGGCCGCTTCAGTCAGATGCAGGTCGACCCCTACAGCTTTGTCTCTGCCCTCAACGCCGTGCTGGCTCAGCGCCTGATTCGCCTGGTCTGCCCGCATTGTGCCAGCCCACACCAGCCCAGTGACGAAGAGCTCAGTCTTTCCGGTCTGGAAGCGGGGCAGGTGGGGCACTACCGGTTTGTCCATGGCAGCGGCTGCGGCCAGTGCCGTGGCAGCGGCTATCGCGGACGCACCGCCATCGCCGAATTGCTGCACCTGGACGACGAGCTGCGGCAAATGATCGTCGAACGTCGGCCCCTGGCCCAGATCAGGGCCCTGGCTTGTCAACGCGGCCTGCGCCTGCTGCGCAGCTCGGCACTGGAACTGGTGCGCGATGGCCGGACCACCCTGGAGGAGATCAATCGTGTCACATTTGTCGCCTGATCGTT
Organism: Pseudomonas sp. GZD-222; assembly: GCF_049310525.1. Taxonomy (NCBI): domain Bacteria; kingdom Pseudomonadati; phylum Pseudomonadota; class Gammaproteobacteria; order Pseudomonadales; family Pseudomonadaceae; genus Pseudomonas; species Pseudomonas sp. GZD-222. The sequence continues at coordinate 7,297 of NZ_JBMOWO010000064.1, read as the reverse complement.
TTATCGCCGTGCTCGGCGCCCAGGGTGTAGGCCTTTGCCAACGTCTGGGGCAGGAACAACAGTGGCTGGGTAGCCTGGGCTTCATCGCCGAGCGTAGCCAGGCCACCACCCTGGCCCTGGATACGCTGCACAGCCTACTGGCTGAACAGCGCTGCAAGGGCGCCGAACTGCAGCTGTTGCTGTCGGCGCACTACTGCCGCTTCTGCCTGGTGCCGTGGAGCGCTGCCATCAGCCGCCCCGATGAGCTGCACCAGTATGCCCGGGCCTGCTTCGAGGCTCATTACGGGCAGAGCCTGGACGGTTGGCGCCTGGTGGTATCGCCGGAGGCGGCAGGGCTGGCGCGGATTGCCACGGCCGTACCGGAAACCTTGCTGCAACGACTGCATGACCACTGCCGCGACCTGGGCCTGCGCCTGCGTTCAGTGCGCCCTTACCTGATGGCGGCTTACAACCGCTTTGCCGAACAACTGGGGCAAAGCGACTTCCTCTTCGTGCTTGCCGAGCCACAGCGCACGGTGTGCCTGCTGGCGCAGAACGGCGTCTGGCAGCACATCAGCACCCAGGGCGGCAGCGACAGTGATACCGCGCTGCAAGCGCTGATTGCCCGTCAGTGCGAACTGAACGCCAATGAACGGCAACTGCCGGTCTACCTGCATGCGCCAGGTCGCCAGGAACAGCCCCCGGCGCTGGAGGGTGTGCAACTGTGCGAGCTGGGTGGCGAAACAGCCGATGTGCTGTGCCGCATGACCCGGGCGGTGGCCTGAAATGCGCCGCCTGGAGCTGGACTTTCAGCCACGGCGCACAGCCCTTTCGGCCTGGGCGCTGGTGGGCATCGGCGCCTGCTTGCTGGCGGGTACCATTGTCCTTTCGCAAGGTTTCGACCAGCAGCAGGCGGATCTGGATGATCAACTGGACGCGTTCGAGCGCCAGTTGGGCAAACGCCCTGAACATGCAAGCACACTGACTCCGGCGCAAAGCCGCGAGCAAACCGAGAAACTGGCGCAGATGCGCAGCGTCTCGCAGCAACTGCAGCGCCCCTGGGAACGCCTGTTCGACATGCTCGAGGGCTTGCCCCAGGACGACGTGGCACTGCTGACCCTGACCCCCGATGCCCGTAAAGGTCAGGTGCGCATCAGCGCCGAAGCCCGCGACCTGGAAGCCATGTTGACCTTCCACAAACGCCTGGAAGCCAGTGGCGAGCTGCGCGATGTGTCGTTGCTCAATCACGAGATCCAGGCCAAGCAGGCCGAGCATCCGGTGCAGTTCAACCTGTCCGCCACCTGGGAGATCGGCAATGCGCATCCATAGCCTGATTGTCCATGAACGTGTACGCCAGTTTGGCGCGGTCGGCCTGATCGGCGCTGCCCTGGTGCTGCTGGCCCTGCTGTATGGCGCCGGGGTGGTACTGCCGCAATGGCAGTATCTGCAACAACAGCAATTGCGCAGCGATGAAGCCCAGGCGCAGGTGCAGCAGTTCAAGCGCGGTGACCTGAAACTGCCGCAGGTGCCGCAGCGCGAGCTGGAAGACTTTCACAAACAACTACCAGCCCAGCCTCAGGCCACGGTCGCCATCGACCGTATCTACAGTCTGGCCAAGGCCGAGCGCATCAGCCTGGCGCGCGGTGAATACGCGCTGGGCGTCGACCCGAAAACCCAGCTGGCGCGCTATCAGATTCTCCTGCCGGTACGTGGCAGCTACCCGCAGATCCGCCGCTTCGTGCATGCCTTGCTCGGCCAGCTGCCGGCCCTGGTGCTTGAAGACGTCGACCTGCAACGCAAGAAAATCGGTGACAGCGAACTGACCGGTCGCCTGCGTATGACCCTTTATCTGTCGAGGTCATGATGAACACTCAACGCCGTCTGGCCTGGCTGGCCTTCCTCGGATCTGCGGCCGTACTGGCCTGGGCCCCAGGCTATTTCTTCGAGGACGAGTCGGCGGATAGCGAAGCGGTGCTCGCCGTCGCCGACAAAACCGCCAGCGCAGCCGCCGATGCGGGCGTCCAAAGTGCCAAACCTGCTGCCCTGAAACTGCGCGACCTGTTCCCGAGCAAGAACTGGAAGCCGGCGGTACAGATGGCCACGGTCACCGAACAACCGGTTGCCGTTGCACCGGTGGCGTTGGCGCCCACCGTACCGCCATTGCCCTTTCAATTTGTCGGCCGCCTGGATGATCGCAACGACCAACAAGTGTTCCTGCAAAGCGGCGAAAAACTCTACGTCGTGCGCCGCGGCGACGTGATCGATGACATCTACCGGATCGAGCACATCTCCGCTACGGAGCTGAGCGTGGTCTACCTGCCGTTGCACCTGTCCCAGACTTTGTCTGTAGGGAGCGCACCATGATTTCGTCCAGGCACTGCAACAAGGCGCCATTCCTGATGCTTGCACTCTGTGTCGCCCTGGCTGGGTGCGGCACCAGTGGTGTACGCAAGGACGGCCAGGCGCTGATCGCCGAAGGGCAATACGAAGCAGGTGTTTCCATGCTCGAAGAAGCGCTGAAGGAGAATCCGCGCGACACCGAGCTGAACATCGCCGTCATTCAGGGCCGTCGCCAGTCGGTTGAAGCCTTGCTGACCCAGGCTGACAGCGATCGCAGCCGCCATGATTTTGCTGGCGCCCGTATGGGTTACGGACGGGTGCTGACCCTGGAACCGAACAACCGTCGGGCCCAGGAGGGTGTACGCCAGATCGAGCAGATCGACAACATCGGCGAGCGTGTCGCCCTCGGCCAGGCGGCGCTGCGCCAGGGTGACCTGTTTGGCGCCGAACGGCACATGCGCGAAGTGCTCCAGCTCGATCCGCAGAACCAGGATGGCCTGGCCCTGCGCAAGGACATCGAGCTGGTACAGAGCCGCACCGCCCAGCCCAACCCGCAGCTGCGTACGAAGATGGAACGGCCGGTGACCTTGGAGTTTCGCGACGCCAACCTGAAAACCATCTTCGAAGTGCTGTCGCAGGTGGCCGGGCTCAACTTCATCTTCGACAAAGACCTGCGCCCGGACATGAAAGCGACGATCTTCGTCCGTGATGTGCGCATTGAAGATGCCGTGGCGCTGCTGCTGGAGCAGAACCAGTTGCACCAGAAAGTGGTGAACGACAACACCTTGCTGATCTACCCGGATTCGCCACAGAAGACCAAGGATTATCAGGAACTGGTGATGCGCACCTTCTACCTGACCAGCATCGATTCGAACACCGCGTTGAACATGGTCAAGACCATGCTCAAGACCCGTGACGTGTTTGTCGATGAACGCCTCAACACCCTGACCATGCGTGATACCCCCGACGCGGTGCGCATGGCCGAGAAACTGCTGCAGTCCCAGGACCAGTCCAACCCGGAAGTGGTACTGGAGGTTGAGGTCATGGAGGTCGCCCGCTCGCGCATTCTCGAACTGGGCTTGCAGTGGCCCAACACCTTCGGGGTGATCAACGACGAGGGCAAACCCGTGGGCATCCTCGATCAACTGCGCGGTATCAACTCCTCGCGCATCACCATCTCGCCATCGCCGCAGGCCAAGATCAACGCCCAGGACAACGACATCAACACCCTGGCAAGCCCGGTGATTCGCGTCAGCAACCGCGAGCAGGCACGTATTCACATCGGCCAGCGGGTACCGATTGTCAGCGCGACTTCGGTGCCCTCGACCCAGGGCCCGGTGATCACTGAAAGCATCACTTACCTGGATGTCGGTCTGAAGCTTGAAGTCACCCCGGTGGTGCACCTGAACAACGAAGTGGCGATCAAGGTGGCCCTCGAAGTCAGCAACGCCAAGCCGCTGGAGCCTACTCGCCAAGGCACCATTCCGGTCCAGGTCGATACCCGCAACGCCCAGACCAGCCTGCGTCTGCACGACGGCGAAACCCAGGTGCTGGCGGGCCTGGTACGCAATGACGAGGGTGCCAGCGGCAACAAGATTCCGTGGCTCGGCGACATTCCCGGACTGGGCCGCCTGTTCGGCAGCAACCGCAACGACAAGGGCCAGTCGGAACTGGTGCTGTCGATCACCCCGCGCATCGTGCGCAACCTGCCGTACCAGAGCCCTTCGGACATGGAGTTCCCCTCTGGCACCGAAACCAGCATGCAGATCCGCAACCTCAATCGCACGATCGAGGTCGACGACGAGCAGCCACTGGCCGCAGTCCCTACTGCCGTGAGGCCCTGAACCATGAAACGCTCGATGGCAGGTTTCAGCCTGATCGAAGTGATGCTGACCCTGGCGCTGCTCGGGTTGCTGGCTTCCATTGCCGCACCGCTGACCGAAACCCTGGTACGTCGGGGCAAGGAACAGGAGCTGAAAACCGCGCTGTACCAGATTCGCGATGCCATCGACGCCTACAAACGCGCCTTCGACGCCGGCTACATCGAAAAATCGCTGAATGCCAGCGGCTACCCACCGAGCCTGCAGGTGCTGGTGGACGGCGTACGTGATGTGCGCAGTGCCAAGGGGGCCAAGTTCTACTTCCTGCGGCGCATCCCCCACGACCCGCTGCTCAGCCGCAAGAAAGACGACGAAGGGGGGTGGGGACTGCGTTCCTACGACAGTTCGGCACTCAGCCCGCGTGAAGGGGAAGACGTCTTCGATGTCTACTCCAAGGCATCGGGCAAAGGCCTCAACGGCATCGCCTACGGACAATGGTGACCAGCATGCGCCGCAGCCAAGGCTTTACCCTGATCGAGTTGCTGGTGGTGATGGCGATCATCGCCACGCTGATGACCATCGCCATGCCGCGCTATTTCCAGAGCCTGGAAACCTCGCGCGAAGCAACCCTGCGCCAGAGCCTGGCGGTGATGCGTGAAGCCCTGGATCACTACTACGGTGACACCGGGCGTTACCCCGAATCGCTGGAACAGCTGGTCGAACAACGTTACCTGCGCAACGCGCCGCTGGACCCGATCACCGAACGCCGTGACGGCTGGCAGGTGGTAGCGCCGCCGGAAGGGGTGGCCGGTTCCGTAGCCGATATCAAGAGCGGTGCAACCGGGAGGGCGCGTGATGGCAGCTTATATGCCGAGTGGTAGCGCCGCCGAGGCCGGTTTCACCTACCTGGGCGTGCTCTTGCTGATTGCCGTGACCGGCATTGCTCTGGGCTCGAGCGCGACCCTGTGGTCGACCCAGTCTTTGCGTGAACGGGAACGCGAGCTGCTCTGGGTTGGCAGTCAGTATGCGCAAGCGTTGCGCAGCTACTACCGCAGTTCGCCAGGCGTGGCCCAGTACCCGCAGACCCTGGATGAGCTGCTCGAGGACCCGCGCTATCCCAATGTCAAACGCCATCTGCGCCAGTTATATCCCGACCCGATCACCGGCAGCGAAGACTGGGGCCTGGTGCATTCGATCGACGGACGCATCACCGGGGTTTACAGCCAGTCGGAACAGCAACCGCTCAAGCGCACCGGCTTTGCCGCGCAGTGGTCGGACTTCGACGGCCTTGAGCATTACTCCGACTGGCAGTTCGTGGCGGAAAAAGCCTTCTCTGAAACCCCGTCCGCCGGGCAACCGGGCCTGACCAAGGGAGCAGGGCAATGAACCGCCAACTGACTGCCTGCGCCCTGGCCCTGGTGTTGATCGCCGGCACCGCCCGGGGCGGCGCCGAGGACGAGATGATGGGCTTTATCGTCGACAGCACCATCTCGCACATCGGCCACGACTTCTATTACAGCTTTGCCGAGCGGCTGCGTGCCACCAGCCGCCTGGATTTCAACCTGGTGGTACGCGAACGGCCGGACCCACGCTGGGGCAGCCTGGTCACGGTCGAGTTCGAGCAACGCGTGATCTACCGGCGCTTTCTGCCACCCAACACCACCGAGCTGAAGGACGCCGCCTATGAAGCGGCTGACCTGGTCAAGGCGCAGATCATCCAGCGCAAGCTGCAGATGCTGCTGCAGGACACCACTGATCTTGAGAGGGACGAGCTATGAACAACAATAAAACCTGCCGCCTGGCCTCCCTGGTCCTGCTGACAGCCCTGTGCGGTCAGGCCGGCGCCACTGAACTGGTGTACACCCCCATCAACCCGGCGTTTGGCGGCAACCCGCTGAACGGCACCTGGCTGCTCAACAACGCCCAGGCGCAGAACGACCACGAAGACCCGGCGATCAAGGACCGTGCCTCGGCACTGGCCGGTACTTCAGCGCTGGAGCGCTTCACCAGCCAGCTGGAGTCGCGGCTGCTGTCGCAACTGCTCAACAACATCAATAACGGCACCACCGGCAGCCTGCAGACAGACGCCTTCATCATCAACGTGCTCGATGACTCTGGGGCCTTGACCATCCAGATCACCGACCGCGCCACAGGCGAAATTTCAGAAGTTCTGGTGAACGGCCTGAACCCTTGAAGGGGCGGGTAATGGGGAGTGACAATCATGAAACGAATTCTGACCACACTGCTGATCCTCGCCACCCTGCAAGGCTGCAGCCTGCGCGAACCGATGCCGGCTGAACAGGACGGCGAAAGCCCGACGCTGACCCCGCGGGCCTCGACCTACTATGACCTGCTCAACATGCCGCGGCCCAAGGGCCGGCTGATGGCGGTGGTGTATGGCTTTCGCGACCAGACCGGGCAGTACAAACCAACTCCGGCCAGCTCGTTCTCGACCAGCGTCACCCAGGGTGCGGCGAGCATGCTGATGGACGCCTTGCAAGCCAGTGGCTGGTTCGTGGTGCTGGAGCGCGAAGGGCTGCAAAACTTGCTGACCGAACGCAAGATCATCCGCGCTTCGCAGAAAAAGCCTGACACGCCGGTTAACATCCAGGCTGAACTGCCACCGCTGCAGGCGGCCAACCTGATGCTTGAAGGCGGCATCATTGCCTACGACACCAACGTGCGCAGCGGGGGCGAAGGGGCGCGTTACCTGGGGATCGACATCTCTCGTGAGTACCGGGTAGACCAGGTATCGGTCAACCTGAGGGCCGTGGATGTGCGCAGCGGCCAGGTGCTGGCCAACGTCATGACCAGCAAGACCATCTACTCGGTCGGACGCAGTGCCGGGGTGTTCAAGTTCATCGAGTTCAAGAAGCTGCTCGAAGCCGAGGTCGGCTACACCACCAACGAACCGGCGCAGCTGTGCGTGCTGTCGGCCATCGAGTCGGCGGTGGGGCACTTGCTGGCCCAGGGCATCGAGCGGCGCTTGTGGCAGGTGGCGGGCGATGGCAGCGGCGACAGCGCGACCCTGGACAAGTACCTCAGCCAGTATCAAACCCCGTGAACTGTGGGAGGGGCTTACGGTGGGAGCGGGGGGGGGGGGGGGGGGGGGGAGGGGCGGGGGGACAGCATCTCAGGGAGGAAAACCCCTCCCCAAC
>NZ_JBMOWO010000063.1:0-26507 GCF_049310525.1 Pseudomonas sp. GZD-222 | reverse complement strand
CTTCCCTCTTCCCTCTCTCCCCCCTCCCTCCCCCCCCCCCCCCCCCCCCCCTCCCCCCCCCCCCCCCGCTCCTACAGGTCAGTGTGTCGGGCAGCCCTGTTCCTTGACGATCCGTTGGGTCGACGCCGGATACTTGGCCAGCTTTTCTGCCGCCCGTGGCGGGCGCTTCAACAACACACCACCGCAGTTGGGGCACTGACCCTTGAGCTGCTGCTCATTGCAGTCCGTGCAAAACGTGCATTCGAACGAACAGATCAAGGCATTCTGGCTGTCGCCGGGCAGGTCACAGCCGCAGCATTCGCAGTTGGGGCGTAGTTCGAGCATGGGCGGATCCTCTAGCTGGGTCGATAGAGATGGGCATGGCTGGCACGGTACAACGCCGATTCGGAAAAACTGTCGCTGGCCAGCACCTGGCCAACCAGAATCAGTGCGGTACGGCGAAACCCCTTGGCTTGCACCTGCTGGACAATACCATCAAGCGTATCGAGCACCCAGTCCTGGTCCGGCCAGGTAGCGCGATGGACCACCGCAATCGGGCAATCCCCGCCGTAATGCGGGCGCAGTTCCTCGACGATCTTCTCCAGATGCTTGACCCCAAGGTGAATCGCCAGGGTGCTGCGATGGCGGGCCAGGTCGGCCAGTTGTTCGCCTGCGGGCATTGGTGATTTGTCGCCATAGCGGGTGAGAATCACGGTCTGGGCGATGTCCGGCAAGGTCAATTCGCAGCCGAGCAGGGCGGCGCTGGCAGCCACGGCGGTAACGCCCGGGATGATCTCGTAGGGGATGCCCAACTCGCGCAGGTAGCGGATCTGCTCACCGATGGCGCCGTACAGGCTGGGGTCGCCGCTGTGCACCCGGGCGACATCCTGGCCCAGGTCGTGCGCCTGTTTGATCGCTTCGATAATCTGCGCCAAGTGCAGCTCGGCACTGTTGATGACCGTCTCGGCGCGATGCCCTTCCAGCACGGCAGCGGGTACCAGGGAGCCGGCATAGATGATCACCGGGCAGCGATGGATCAGGCGCTGGCCTTTAACGGTGATCAGCTCGGGATCGCCGGGGCCGGCACCGATGAAATAGACGGTCATGCAGAATCCTTGAAGAGAAAACGCTGATTATCCGCCAAAGCCGGTGGCCGTGGCCAATGCCAGGCTGGCGCCGCTCAGCAGGGTGCGGGGGACGCGCAACTGTGCCGAGCCCGCAAGCTGTTCAGCCAGGGCCAGCGCGGCGCTTTCGGCAACGCCATAGCAACCACTGTGCTGATAGACAACAATTGAACGATGACTCAGGCGCTGTTCGAAGGCGGCCAGTTGCTCGGCACTGAAGAACAGCAGGGGCACCTTTAGGCGCCGGGCCAGTTGGTGCAGCCCGGGTTCGTCTTGCTTGAGGTCGATACTGGCAAGGCCCGCGACGGCTGCCAGCGGCAGGTCGTGGGCCTTGAGGGTCTGTTCCAGCAGATCGCCCAGCGTTTTAGCCGGGCAACCCCGTCGACAACCCAGGCCGACGAATACCTGCATGGGTTTCAGGCCTGGCTCGAACGACGGAACAGCCAGGCACTGAGCAGACCCAGCACCAGCCAGAATGCAGCGTTGGTCAACAGCGAGGCGACTTTGAACTCAGCTTCCAGAGCTTCGGGTGCAAGCATTTCATGAACCTCCGGCTGCGGTGCGCCAATCACATGCGGCACCACCAGCAGCACAACGCCCAATGCCTTGAACAGCCAGTTGTGGGCAAACACAATCAACCCGAGCCCCACGGCCGTGGCGGCGGCAGTACCGACCCACCAGGCCTGGCGCTGGGCCAGATCGGCGGCAGCGGTACCCGGCAGCTCCGGTGGCAGGCCCAGGGTCGGCGCCAGGCAGAACACGGCAAAGCCGCCCAAGCCCCAGAGTGCGCCGCTGACCACGCTGTTGGGTGCGCGCAGCGAATACAGCGCGGCCAGGATCAGAGCGAAGCCGACGGCAACAACCAGATTGCCACCCGTGGTCGAGAGCACACGCTGCCAGCCGTCTTCCGGCGACCAGGCTTCGCTGTCGTGGTGGTGATCGGCGTCCACGCCAGGGGCATGTTCATGGGCTTCGACCGCGGGCGCGGCGCTTTCATAGGTTTCCGCCTGGAGAATCAGCGGCGCAACCCAGAAGCTTTGCAGCAGGGTCAACAGCAGGGCAGCCAGCAGGCCGGCGAACCCTGCGGTACTGGCAATACGCTTAATCATCGGACGGCACTCAGTGGCAAGGGAAGGCGGCGCTGTGGCGGGTATCGTGGGCAGCGTTGTGCACCGCTTCGATATGCGAGAAACCGGCGAAGTAGACCAGGCACAGGCCCAGCAGCGAGGCACCGACGGCGACCAGCAGGCGCTGGCTGAGGCTTGAAGGGGTAACGGCTGAGTGACTGGCGGTACTGGTACGCATGGCGCTTTCCTCTTGGTGTTGTTCGGCAACAGGCAAGCGCAGGAAACCCCTGCACGGAGTTCGCCCAGGGGTTGCAACAGCGCCCGCCCACCGCGGGTTTGTCAGATCAGTGTCGGGCCGGTCTCCGGGCTGGCGAGGGCTGAGCGATTGCTCAGCCAGAGGCGTCACCTTCCCATGCCGGACTACGGGCACAGTGGTACTGACGCTTTTCTCACTTACCGTTGCGGGGGCAGCACCGGACTTGTCATACACCGCTATCACGTAGCGTATGACGCACCGGTTTCCCAGTTTCACCCTGTAAAGGGCACCCAAACGAATAGCGCTAGCAAATCACGGGTGAGGTCAGGCGTCAATCGTGACAGCAGTTGACCGCTCACCGGGCACTGCGTAGCCTAGCCGCTTCGAGGTTCTTCGGCGCTGGCCGAAGCTAAGACGGGAACGCGGTTCAAGCCGCGGCTGCCCCCGCAACTGTAAGCATTGAACGGTTCGACACAGCCACTGCGTCCGCGCGGGAAGGCGTCGTTCGACTGGCCTTCGGCCGGTGCAATGCAAGCCAGGAGACCTGCCTCGAACAGTTTCCGACATAAACCGGGCGGGGTGATCCGGTGGCGAACGCGTCCAGGTATTGATACCTGTGGCTCTCGTCCCGCATGCCCGCCATCCTGCCAAGGGCATCGACATGAAAACACTGGCCAAACTCCCCGTCACCATCGTTACCGGCTTCCTCGGCTCGGGTAAAACCACGCTGCTGCGGCACATGCTCGACAACGCTCAGGGGCGGCGCATTGCGGTGATCGTCAACGAGTTCGGCGAACTGGGCATCGACGGCGAGATCCTCAAACAGTGCAGCATCGGCTGCACTGAAGAAGAGGCCAGTGGCCGCGTCTACGAACTGGCCAACGGCTGCCTGTGCTGCACCGTGCAGGAAGAGTTCTTCCCGGTGATGCGTGAACTGGTGGCCCGTCGCGGCGACCTGGACCACATTCTCATCGAAACCAGCGGCCTGGCCCTGCCAAAACCTTTGGTGCAAGCCTTCCAGTGGCCGGAAATCCGCAATGCCTGCACGGTTGACGCCGTCATCACCGTAGTCGACAGCCCGGCCGTGGCCGCAGGCACTTTCGCTGCCTACCCGGATCAGGTCGATGCCCAGCGCAAACTCGACCCGAACCTGGACCACGAGTCGCCCCTGCACGAACTGTTCGCCGACCAGCTGGCCAGTGCCGACCTGGTGGTACTGAACAAGGCTGACCTGATCGCCGCCGATGACCTGGCCAAGGTCCGCGCCGAAGTGCAGGAAGAACTGCCGCCCGCGGTCAAAGTGATCGAAGCCAGCAGCGGTCGCCTGCCACTGGAGGTGCTGTTGGGGCTGGGCGCGGAATCCGAAGCGCATATCGACGGCCGTCGTACGCACCACGATTCGCACCATGACGGTGATGATCACGACGATCATGACCACGATGCCTTCGACTCGATCTCCATCGAACTGCCTGAAGCCGACGAGAGCCTGCTGCTCGACGCCTTGACTCAGTTGGTTGTGCAGCACGGCATTCTGCGGGTCAAAGGCTTTGCGGCAATCCCGGGCAAGCCGATGCGTTTGCTGATTCAGGGTGTAGGTACCCGTTTCGACAAACACTTCGACCGCGCCTGGCGCAGCGAAGAGCCGCGCACCACGCGCCTGGTGCTGATCGGCCAGGAACTGGATGCGGTACAACTGGAAGCGAGCCTGCGCGCCGCCCTGAGCGCCTGATCCATGCACCTGCTGCGGACCCAGCCCGGTGGTTTTGTACCGGACGACAGTATTGCCGACCTCGGCCAGACCCCGGCCGAGCTGGTCATTCTCTGCAGCGGTGACTCGCACCTGGCACTGCTGGCGGAAACCGCCCAGCAGTTGCCCGAGGATTTCCCCAGCCTGCGTCTGGCCAACCCGATGCAGGTACAGAATCATGCGTCGGTCGACCTGTATGTCGACGAAGTGCTGCGCCACGCCAAGGTGATATTGGTGTCGCTGCATGGCGGCGTCGGTTATTGGCGTTACGGCGTCGAGCAGTTGCTGGAACTGGCGGCGCGTGGCGTGCAGTTGATCCTGGTGCCAGGCGATGATCGCCCGGACCCGGAGCTCACCAGCCTGAGCACCGTGTCGGCAGAACAGGCCGAGCGCCTTTGGCACTTTCTGCGTCAGGGCGGCAAGGCCAATGCCCTGAACCTGTTCAACTGTCTGGCCAACCAATGGTTGCAGCGCGATTACCCCTGGAGCGAGCCGCAACAATTGCCGCGCACGGCGGTGTATCACCCGCACAAGGCCAGCACCGAGCTGGCGGATTGGTTTGGCGCGTGGCAGGTCGAACAGCCGGTGGTGCCGATCCTGTTTTACCGCTCGCACCTGCAGGCGGCCAACACGGCCTTTATCGACACCTTCTGCGAGCGTTTGCAGCTCGCCGGGCTAAATCCTTTGCCGATCGCGGTGGCCAGCCTCAAGGAGGCCGGTTGCCTGAGTCAGGTGGAAGACTGGCTGGACCAGGTCGACGCCGCATTGATCATCAACACCACCGGATTTGCCCAGTCCAGCCCGGAGCAACCGCACCTGCGGCCGTTTCGCCAGGATATTCCGGTGCTGCAAGCCATCTGCGCCCAGGACAACGAACCCGGCTGGCAGGCCAGCGAGCAGGGGCTGGGCGCTCGCGACCTGGCCATGCACATCGTCTTGCCGGAGCTGGACGGGCGCATCATCACCCGGCCGATCAGCTTCAAGGACCTGGCCTGGCGTAGCGAGCGCAGCCAGTCGGATGTGGTCTGTTATCGTCCGCACGCCGAGCGCATGGATTTTGTCGCCGAACTGGCGCGGCGCTGGTGCGAGCTGGCGCAGTTGCCGAACCAGGACAAGCGCGTGGCGCTGATCCTGGCCAACTACCCAACGCGCGACGGACGCATCGGCAACGGTGTCGGCCTCGATACCCCGGCAGCAGCCTTGAACATCCTGCGTGCCCTACAAGCACAGGGCTACCCGTTGAGTGCCTTGCCCGAAAGCGGCACGGCGCTGATCCAGGCGCTGCTCGGAGGCGTCAGCAACGACCTGGACAGCCTTGATCGACGTCCCTGCCTGCAGAGCATGGCCCTGGACGATTACCGCAAGGCCTTCGCCGCCTTGCCGCAGGCAAATCAGGACGCCGTGCGCGAGCGCTGGGGCGAGCCTGAGCAGGACCCGATGTTCCGCAGTGGGCGGATGATGGTCGCCGGCCTGCGCTTTGGCCTGACGTTCGTCGGCATCCAGCCGGCCCGCGGTTATCAGCTGGACCAGAGCGCGGTCTATCACGATCCCGACCTGGTGCCGCCGCACGGATACCTGGCGTTCTATTTCTGGCTGCGCCATGGTTTTGCCGCTGACGCGTTGATCCATGTCGGCAAGCACGGCAACCTCGAGTGGCTGCCGGGCAAAGGCGTGGGCCTGTCCGCCAGTTGCTGGCCGGATGCCCTGATCGGGCCGCTGCCGAACATCTATCCGTTTATCGTCAATGATCCGGGTGAGGGCGCCCAGGCCAAGCGCCGGACCCAGGCGGTGATTATCGATCACCTGATGCCGCCGTTGACCCGCGCCGAAACCTACGGGCCGCTGCGTCACCTCGAAGCGCTGGCCGACGAGTACTACGAGGCACAGCTGCTCGACCCGCGCCGCGCCCGTGAACTGCAGCGGGACATTCTTGAGCTGCTGCGCGATAACCATATTGACCGCGAGCTGCAGCTTGAAGGTGCGCTGGATGATGCCGCCGTATGGCTGCCGCGTCTGGACACCTACCTGTGCGACCTCAAAGAGTCACAGATCCGCGACGGTCTGCATGTATTTGGCGAGTCGCCGACCGGGCGCCTGCGCACAGACACCTTGCTGGCCTTGTTGCGGGTCGGACGTGGTGATGGGCGCGGGGCCAATGCCAGCTTGCTGCGGGCGCTGGCCAGGGCGCTGGCACTGAAGTTCGATCCGCTCGACTGTGACCTCGGCCAACCCTGGGACGGCCCGCGTCCGGCGTTGTTGCAGGCACAGGATGAGGCGCTGTGGCGGACTGCCGGTGATACCCGCGAGCGTCTGGAGATACTTGCCGGGCACTACATCACCCACACCCTGGCAGGCACTGCCGAGGTGCCGGATGAGCCGGGCTGGTCCGAGGTACATGCGGTGCTGCAGGCCTTGCAGCAAATCGTCGCGCCGCAACTGGATGCCTGTGGCCCGGCGGAACTGCAGGGGCTGCTCGCTGCGCTGCAGGGGCGTTTCGTCCCTGCAGGCCCCAGCGGTGCTCCCAGCCGTGGTCGCCTGGATGTGCTGCCCACTGGGCGTAACTTCTTTACCGTCGATGTGCGCAACCTGCCAACCACCACGGCCTGGCGCATCGGCTTTGCCTCGGCCAACCTGATTCTTGAACGCCACCTGCAGGACCATGGCGATCATCTGCGCCAGCTTGGGCTGTCGGTGTGGGGCACGGCGACCATGCGTACCGGTGGCGATGACATCGCCCAGGCCATGGCGCTGCTTGGCGTGCGCCCGGTGTGGGCCAGTGGCAGCCAGCGGGTCGATGACTTTGAAATCCTGCCCTTGAGCCTGCTGGATCGGCCACGGGTGGATGTGACCCTGCGCGTTTCGGGGTTCTTCCGCGATGCTTTCGGCAACCTCATCAAGCTGTTCGACTCGGCGGTACAGGCGGTGGCCGCACTGGACGAACCCGATGACCTCAACCCGCTTGCGGCCAAGGTTCGCAGCGAACGCGCCGAACTTGAGCGTCAAGGCTTGAGCAACGAGCAGGCTGCACGTCAGGCTGGCTGGCGGATTTTCGGCGCCAAGCCTGGGGCCTATGGTGCCGGGGTGCAGAACGCGATCGACGGGCACTTGTGGAATGAGCGCAAGGACCTTGCTGAGGTCTACCTCAACCACGGCGGCTATGCCTATGGGGCAGCAGATGAAGGCACACCGGCGCGCGCCGACTTTGCCCGGCGCCTGAGCCAGGTGCAGGCGGTGATTCAGAACCAGGACAATCACGAGCACGACTTGCTCGATTCCAACGACTATTACCAGTTCCAGGGTGGCATGCTGGCGGCCGTGGAAAGCCTGGGCGGCAAGCCTGCGGCGAGTTACCACGGTGACCACAGTCAGCCGGATCGCCCGCGTATCCGCACCTTGAAAGAAGAGCTCAACCGGGTGATCCGTGCCCGTGCGCTCAATCCGAAATGGATAGACGGGGTCAAGCGTCATGGCTACAAAGGTGCCTTCGAGCTGGCGGCCACCGTCGACAACCTGTTCGCCTTCGATGCCACCACGCACTTGATTGACGACCACCATTACCAGTCGCTGGCCGAGGCCTATGTGCTGGATGGCCCGACCCGCGACTTTATTCGCCAGCACAACCCCCAGGCCCTGCGCGATATTACCGAGCGCTTGCTCGAAGCTCAGCAGCGTGGCCTGTGGGAGTCGCCGGGGGACTACCGTGAAGCCCTCGAAGAGCAACTGCTGGACGGCGAAGAAGAGACCTGAGATGACTGAACCTGCACATTTTCCCCTGTCGGCCGTGGTCGGCGCCGATGAGTTGAAGCTCGCCCTGTGCCTGACGGCGATCGATCCAAAGATCGGTGGTGTGCTGATCGAAGGCCCGCGCGGTATGGCCAAGAGTACGCTGGCGCGGGGGTTGGCCGACTTGCTCGGCGAAGGCCCTTTCGTGACCTTGCCACTGGGGGCCAGTGAAGAGCGCCTGGTCGGCACCCTCGACCTGGACGCTGCGCTGGGCCAGGGCAAGGCGCAGTTCTCTCCCGGTGTGCTGGCCAAAGCCGACGGCGGCGTGCTCTATGTCGATGAGGTCAACCTGCTGGCCGATCATCTGGTCGATCTGCTGCTGGACGTTGCCGCCAGTGGCACCAACCGGGTCGAGCGCGATGGGATTTCTCACCGCCACAGTGCGCGATTCGTGCTGATTGGCACCATGAACCCGGAAGAGGGTGAGCTGCGGCCGCAGTTGCTCGATCGTTTCGGCCTCAACGTGGCCCTCGACGGCCAGCCAGCGCCCGAGGCGCGTGGGCAGATTATCCGTCGGCGGCTGGATTTCGACGCCGATCCTGTAGCGTTTTGTGCGCAGTGGGCACCGGCACAGGCGCAACTGCGCGCGCGTTGCCAGGCAGCGCGAGAGCGACTGACACGGATTGCCCTGGATGATCAGGCGCTGGCGCAGATTACGGAGCGCTGTTTTGCCGCCGGCGTCGATGGTTTGCGCGCCGACCTGGTCTGGCTGCGTGCTGCCCGGGCGCATGCTGCCTGGCGCGGTGCAGAGCAGATTGAAGCGCAGGATATAGAAGCCGTCGCCGAGTTCGCCCTGCGCCATCGGCGTCGTGAAATGCCGCAACAGCCCGCTTACAGCCCGGCGGCAGAGCCTCAGGGTGGCCAGGGCTCAAGTACCGAGCAAGGGCAGGGCGCCTGGGGTGAAATGCCGCCGCAAGCGACAGCGACCGGTGCCCGCCGTGAGGTGCCGAACTGGGCAAAAAAGCCCTGAGCATCCGCCGCGCACAGGTGACGGATGCCAAACCCCGCCCCGGGGCGATCAAGCAAGGCCCGCGCGGCCACGCCCGAGAGGCCACACAGGGCACGGTGGCCTGGCCGGCTACCTTGCTCAAGGGGCGCCCACGGCAACGCCGGGACCTGTGTTGGCAGCAACGCACGGCCAGCGCCCATGAACTGTGGTTGGTGATTGTCGATGCTTCGGCCTCGACCCGCCGTTTTCAGGCGTTGAGTCAGGCCAAGGGCCTGTTGGCCGGGTTCTTCGATCAGGCCTACCGGCAACGCGCACGCCTGACCCTGCTGACCGCCAGCGGCAACGCGCCGCGCTGGCAGCGTCATGGTCTGAAAGCCTCGGCAGCTTTGCAGCCCTGGCTTGACAGCCTGGGGGCCGGTGGGGGAACGCCTTTGCTGGCCGCCCTGGAGCAGGCACGGCACTGGCTGCAGGCTCGGCAGCGTCAGCATCCCGCTGAGCAGCAACGCTGCCTGGTACTGACGGACGGTCGACTGAAGGCCTGGGAGCCACTGCAACCGCTGCCGTGCCCAAGTCTGCTGGTCGATATGGAGTGTTCACCCGTGCGCCTGGGACGTGCGCGTTTATTGGCGCAACAGTTACAGGCCGACTACCGGTCGATAGACAGTTTCAAGATTATTGGATAAATAAAATGCGCGTACCACGAAGTACGCTAGTGACACTGCGGCGTGTTGTCGCAGTATAAGTTTTTGAAACAATTAAGTTACTTGGCGTGCATCGCGAAGATGCACCGCCATTATCCAAGCCTGCAGTGTTACTGCTTACTTTGGCATCGACCACGGTTGCAGGTCGCAACCCTGTTTTTTCAACTCGGCGCGCATTTCTTCAATCAGGCTGGCCAGTTGGTCGGGGTCGGAGTAGGTGCTGCTCGGCACCTGCTTGCCACCAATGCGAGTGCTGGTGCGGTCGATCACTGCCAGGCTCAGTTCACCTGTACCGTTAGGCGAATCCCAGGCAACGCACTGGAAGGGTTCGAAGGCGTGGTCGGCAATCAGCAGTGCTTCGTTGACACGGAGCGGGGCATTCATGGGTTCGGTCTCTCTGTGGGCCCAAACAAGATAATTAACAACTGCATCAGCAGTGAGTTACTTGTACTGATGCACGCAGTACAGGGTGGAGTCACAACAAACTTCAATTTTTTTCAGTCAGGTGCAAAAACACAGCTGACAGACGACGCCTGAGACGCCGAAAGTTCAATAAGATTCCCCTGTCCGCGCTGTTTCAGCGCGTTGACGGACAGACGGTAGTGGGCGTTTGACGCATCGTTGCTACTGTTACAAACGGGCCCGCCAACTTGCTGTTTCTGCATAAAATTCCAACAATTGGCGCCAAGGAAAGGTCATGCTTGAACCTGCATCCAACCGCCGCCTGCTGATCGTCGATCCTTGCGATGATTGTCACCGTTTACTGCCAGGCCTGCGCAACGTCGGCTGGGATGTTCACAGCTGTAACTTGTCTTCTGCCCTGGAGCATCCCTGTGATGTCGGCCTGCTGCGTCTGCAAGCCTCGCATTTGCGGCATCCGGATGCGGTCAAAGACCTTATCAGCCGCAGCAATACCGAATGGATCGCCGTACTCGGTCCGGATGAGCTACGCATACAGAACGTCGGCGATTTCGTCTGTGAATGGTTCTTCGATTTCCATACCTTGCCGTTCGATGTCTCACGGGTGCAGGTCACCATTGGCCGGGCGTTCGGTATGGCCCGCCTGCGTGGCAAAGGCACTGTTCATGTCGATGAGCTGGAGCACGAACTGCTGGGTGACAGCCGACCGATTCGCGAACTGCGCAAATTGCTCAGCAAGCTGGCGCCCACCGAGTCACCGGTGCTGATTCGGGGCGAGAGCGGCACAGGTAAGGAACTGGTTGCGCGCACCTTGCACCGTCAGTCCCAGCGCCACGACAAACCCTTTGTGCCGATCAACTGCGGCGCCATACCAGAGCACCTGATTCAGTCTGAACTGTTCGGCCATGAAAAGGGCGCGTTTACCGGGGCGCACCAGCGCAAGATCGGCCGCATCGAAGTCGCCAACGGCGGCACTCTGTTTCTCGACGAGATTGGTGACTTGCCCCTGGAACTGCAGGCCAATCTGCTGCGTTTTCTCCAGGAGAAGCACATCGAGCGGGTTGGCGGTAGCCAGCCGATTGACGTCGATGTGCGGGTGCTGGCGGCAACCCACGTTGACCTGGAAAAGGCCATCGCCCGCGGCCGCTTTCGTGAGGACCTGTATTACCGACTCAATGTCCTGCAAGTGGTCACCGCACCATTGCGTGATCGGCATGGTGACCTGTCGATGCTGGCCAACCACTTTGCCCACTTCTACAGCCTTGAAACCGGGCGACGCCCACGCAGTTTCAGCGAGGACGCCCTGGTGGCGATGGGCAAACATGACTGGCCAGGCAATGTGCGCGAGCTGGCCAACCGGGTGAGACGTGGACTGGTGCTGGCCGAAGGCCGGCAGATCGAGGCGCAGGACCTGGGATTGCTCAGTCAGCATGCTTTTGAAGCTAGCATGGGAACCCTCGAAGACTACAAACACCGGGCCGAGCGCCAGGCGTTGTGCGACGTGCTTACTCGACACAGCGACAATCTGAGTATTGCCGCCAAGGTCCTGGGTATTTCCCGGCCGACCTTCTACCGCCTGCTGCACAAGCATCAGATTCGTTGAGCGACTGGCAGCTGCCGGCAATGTATAAAGCCCGCCGAAGCGGGCTTTTTCATGGGCGATCGCGTTAGAAGTAGTACGGAAATTTCAGGCTGAAGGAAAAGTCTGGCGAGTCCTCGGTCAGGCCAATGGCCAGGTTCGGGACGATTGTCAGGTTGTCGGTTGCGGCAAGGGTCATGCCGATGTTGAAGTTGGCCGAGTTGTAGTCACTGTTGGTAATTGACTGCCAATCGCCACCATCGGGCTTGATTTTGCTTTTGTCGGCGAACTGGTCAGTGAATGAAAACGACATACTCATCTTCTCGTTCAAGGCAAATGCGATACCGGCACCGATCTGCCAGGAGTTGCCGAGTTTTACGTCGCCCGGGACTTTGGTGTTGATCGTGGGGCTGATGTCGCTGAACGAATCTTCCATGTTGTAGGTGTAGGACAGGCTGCCGAAGAGCACGGCAGGGTCATAGGTCTTGACCAGCGAAATACCCGGCGTGATCGCCCAGACACCGTTACCGGTCGGCAGATCTTCGGGTACCGACAGGTTGTCGTTGTTGGGGTCGTTGACCAGTTTGATGCCATAGGGCTCATCACCGGTCGGTGCCTTGACGCGCAGGGTGACGACTGCGTCGGGAAGGTATTCGGATTCATCGAGGAATTTATAGGCAACACCGACGTTGATATCGCCGATGGCCGGGTCGCGGGTAACGGTTGCGTCGGAGGTGACCGGGCCAGCGCCCCCCGCGCCGCCAGAGGAGTACGTCGATTGACGATAGACCACCGGGACGTTGATATCGAACTGCCAGCGCTGGTCCATGTTGTAGCGGGCGGTCAGGTCCAGGGTCCAGTTATCAGCCTTGATGCGGTCGAGGTTGATATTGCCGAGGAAAATCGAATCCAGAGCCAGGAAGCCGTTGAGGACCAGGGCACGGGTATCGTAGTGCGTGTAGGTCAGCCCGGTTTCGACGCTGAACTTGCCGCCACCGAAGAAGCCGCTGGCTTCGTCATACAGGTTGGAAACGCTTTGTGCCGGTTCCGAATCCTCCTTGAGCGATTGGCCGTAGGAGCTGCCGCCTGTGGTTCCCGGCGCACCTGCTGCCACTGTCTGGCCACCCCTGACTGTTTCCGCGGGGGATTTGGTCAGGCGTTTGGGAGGCGGTGTCACAGGTGTTTGTTCGACCTGGCGAACGCGCTGTTCGAGGACCATCAGCGCGTTCTGTTGTGCTTCATAACGCTGTTTCAACTCCATGAGTTCTTGTTTTAATGCTTCGACCTGAGGGTCCGGTGCTGCGTAGAGCAATGTCGCCGGGGTCAGGCTACTCAGACAGACGATAGCTCTGAACGTTAACGATCGGTGCATGGGGTTAGCCGTCCCTTCTAACTGCATTTGATGAGACTGAGCGTAGATCAGAATCCGAGAGTGCGAATTCCTTTGAGCTGGTCCAGGTTGCCGTTCAGCGAACCGGCTGTCGGCACGTTCTCACGCAGTACGACATTGAGGGAGGTGAGGTTTCTGACCTGGTTGCCGCCGCCGAGCAACGTCGTGTTCTGCATCAGCCCACCCTGGGCCAGGCGTTGTTCGGTGCTGCCCTGGTTGTTGTTGGCGACGATGTTGAGTTGGACACCGCTGCCGGTCGAGGAAACGCTCAGCGAGCCGGCGCCGTTGGCGCCGACCAATGTCGAGCCTGCAGCCAGTGCCTCGCCGCGCTGTTGCGTGGCGGGTGCCTGGTTGGCCTTGGTGACGTTTATATCCACGCCATTGTAGGCCGTGTTGTTGTCGCCAGCGGCCCGCACCACTTGGGTGACGCCTTCGGTGCTGTTGAGACCGCTGCCACCGGTGACGGTGCCGGTGCCGGGTGTTTGCGAACGCGCAGTGGCGCTGCCTTTTTCGTCGATCATCGATACATAGAACTGTGGCTTGATCGTCGACTGTTGAATTTGCATCGAGGACGTAGCGCCGATCACTTCACCGTTGGCATTTTGCCAGGTGCTGGTCATGACCACGCCGAAACTGATGATTCGTCCCGGCATCACGTAACGGCCGCGCAGGTTTGCCAGTTCCTGATCCTTCAGTTCGATGGGTTTTAACGATTGGGCCTGGGTTGGCAGGCTGGCGGCCAGGCAAACCACGGCCAGCCACAGTGGAGTCTTCATTGGATGCTCCTGGAGCGTCGTGCTCCCTTATCATTAGAAGAAGTCGCTTCGAATGAAGCCGAAGTCCATCAACTCTGCGTCTCGCACCGGGCTAAAGCCGTTGATGCGGTTTTTCGCGGTCAGCGGCATCGGTGGGTCGAGCAAGGCATTGGTTTTGTCGTAACCCTTGCCGATGACGGCGAAGATGATGCCGTTCCAGCCTTTGACAAAGTCGTCGACTTTGTAGCGCTTATGACCGAGCACGGGGTCGCCGATGTACACCCAGCCTTTGTCCACGCGTTGCATGACCACAAAGTGTTTGTAGCCACGCACGTCCATCAGCACCACTACTGGAATGCGGATACTGTGCAAGGTCTCAACGGCCACCCGGTAGCCACGGGCACGCATGCCCAGGCTTTCCACATAACGCTTCATGTCGAGCATGGAGAAGCCCTGGACCCGGACAAGATCCTGATCGGCGTGTGCCAGCATGCCTTCGATGATCTGTTCTTCATCTACGTCCAGCCAGTAGGCCTGGCGCAAAATGGTTGCCAGCGCAGCTGCGCCGCAACTGAAGTCGGTTTTCTGTTGCACCAGGTCGGCGAATTTGCGCTCGCGTACACTCTGGATGGGCTTGAAAATCACCGCGCCACCCGGCAACACGGAGAGTGGCATCTGGGCCGCTTCGCCCACACTGGCCACGCAGAGCAGAAACGCCAAGGCGATAATGCGCATGTCGGACGCCTTCTGGTTGAGTTGAGAAAAGGCCCCCCGAAGGGGGCCTCCAGGCCAAGGCAATCAGAACGATTGGTTGGAAATGGCCAGCGAGTTGCTTTGTTGGTTGCCGACACCGGCAGCCACGTTGACGCCGAGGTTGCCGCTGCCGCCGTTCACCGAACCACTCAGGGTTGCAGTGTTGGTCACAGGGTTAGCCCAGCCGGTTGGGGTCAGCACTTGGAACGAGATGCTGTTGCTCAGCTCAAACGAGTCGGCTTCGCTGTAGCTTTTCGAAATGCTGTCCGAAGACTCGGAAGCAGATTCTTTGGCTTTGTCATACGAGGCAGAGGCCGATTTTTCGAACGAAGACTCTGCAGCCTTGTCCCACGCCGATTCGCGCGACTTATCGTAGGCAGACTCGCGAGACTTGTCGTAGGAAGACTCGCGAGACTTCTCGAACGAGACGTCCAGCGTCCGATCAAACGAAGAGTCGCGGGTTCTGTCGTACGAAGAGTTCGACGAGGATTCATGCGATTTGTCGATCGACGCATCGAGGGTTGCGGTAAGCGAAGCGTCGGCACTGCGGCTGCGGGTGAACTCGTTATCGTTGAAGGTACGGGTAGAGGACTGGTTGGCTTCTACAGAAGCGTCCAGCGATGCGGACAGCGTGGTATTGGAGCTAGAGCTGTGATCGCGGCTGTTGGTGCCACTGGCAGACGAGCTGTTGGTACCACTGGCAGACGCGTTGAGCGAGCCGCTGGACGACGAGCTGTTGGAACCGCTGGCCGACGAGCTGTTGGATCCGCTAGCCGACGAGCTCTTCGAACCGCTGGCACTCCAGCTATTGGAGCCGCTGGCATCAGCGTTCCACGAGCCGCTTTCGCTCGAGCTCGCAGAAGAGCTCTTGTCTATGCTGGCGTCAAATGTCCCTTCGCGGGAGGACGAACCGCTCTTGGTGGTGGTGAAGGTCAGCGTATCGACGCGATAGGTCCGATCGGCACTGTTTACCACTTCCAGGCCAGGACCGCTTTGGTTGGCCGAAGCAGTGGCGGTTGCATTGCCCAGCGGGGCATTGGTGTTGGCAATTGCCATGGTGTTTTTCTGCTGGTTGAGGTCGCCGCCAGCAATGTTGATGCCCATGTTGCCGCTACCTTCGCTACCCGATCCGCTCATCACAGCAGAGTTTTGCGTGCCGAAGTTGTAGACCTTGTTGTTGTTGCTGTATTGCGTGACTCTGGCGGTGGCTTCGGATGTGCCGAACACGAAGCTGTTGTCGATGGCACTGGAGTCGGCGCCAGCATTGGCGATGGCGGCCGCGTTGTCTTGCTGGTTGCCTGCGCCTGCAGCCACGTTGACGCCGACGTTGCCGCTGGTGCCGGAAGCAGATTCGTTCATCTCGGCTTCGTTGATAGTACCTTCGTTGCGGATTTTGTTACCGGTGCTGCTTTGCCTGTCGTGGGCATTGGCAGTGGCGTCGACATAGAACGCTTTTGGCGGAGGGGTGTGGTTGTTGTGATGGTGGCCATGGCCACGCCGTTCGTTTTGATCAGCTTGTACAGCAACAGCCATGACCGCAGCAATTGCGAAAACCAGAGGCTTGATTGCCATCGAGGGTTTCATGGTGATTCTCCGTACTTTATTTTAGGTTAAGTGTTGTTCTTACCTGTTTGGGTCAATCCACGACCCGTACGCTCAGGGTGTTGGCCATGCGGTTTCCCACCCCGGCGCTCTGATTCAACTGAATCACCCCGCGGCTACCGGTGAATGCCTGGTCACTGGTAGTGACCTGGCGATGGCCGGGTGCAGAGTCAGTTGGATCGGAGCGGTTGATCAGCGCCACGTTCTGTTGCATGAGGACGCTGTCGTCGATACTTTGTGGCTGAGTACTGAGGCTGATGCGCAGGGCGTTGGCTTGCTGATTGCTGGCGCCGCTGCTCTGGTTGACGCCAAGGGCTCCGCTGCCGTTGCTGAAGGCATCACCCTGGATGCCGGACCGGGCATCTATCGCGGGATCGACATGGGTGCGCAAGCGTTGGCGAACCTCTGTGGTTGCACTGGCGCTATGGCCAATGGCGAAGGCCCGCACGTTGGCTTGTTGCTGTTGATCGCCAGCCGCCTGGTTAACCGTGAGATTGCCCTGGTACTGCATGCCGGAACTGTCGATATTGGCGTTGTTGATCACTGGGGGTTGGGCGAGGGCCGGTGCACTGCAAAGCGTGGCCAGAATCAGCAGCGTGTGCCTCATCTCACTTGCCTCCGGTCAGGATCTGCAGGGGCGCGAGGCCTTTCTGCACGCTTGAATTGACCATGTTGGAGATGCCGTTGCCGGAGCCTGTGGAGCGACCACCGGCCAGGTTGGGCAGTTGCGTCTGGGTGTTGATGTTGCCGCCCAGGTTGTTGGTCTGTTGTGTGACCAGGGAGCTGATGCCGGCACCGCTGCTGATCCCGGCAAAGTCACCATCGCTCAGTTCGTTTGTTTGCTTGAGGATATGCGCCGACGGGTTGGCATTGACGGTGGTCGGGTAAGGGTCGGGAACCAGGGGCGCGCGTATTGCGTTGCGCGTTTGCACATCGCGGGTAATGATGATGATTCCGTTCTCGGCCTGGACCGGCAAGCTGAAGCTTGATCCCAGTGCACACCCGACCAGCAGGAGGCGAAAAATGCCTTTATCCAATGTTCCCACGATGGCGATTCCTTCTTCAGTGCGCTGGCCCTGCTCAGCGTTGCGAGTAGGGGAGCAGAAGGTGTGCCGCTTTTGGTTAACAGTGAATAATCAACAGGTTGAAGCCCCAATCGATAGGCGCCGGGATTTTGTTGTATCAACCATGAGACAGATTTTTGCCAAACGCTCGCTTTGCAGGCCGTTGGCCGTGCCTGAAGGGTTGTTTCAGGATATGTATCACTGAATTAACACCGCCCCCGGGTTTGGGGGATGTCCCGCAAATACGGGGACTATGCCCCACCGGGGTGTATCAGTGAGCTAACACTCAGTGGCGCAAGCTGCAGATTTGCCATCGAGCAATTGCTGTACGGCAATCAGCACGGCTGCACTGCGCTGGGCCCAGTCTCCACCAATGACCCGGACAGGCTGGTGATGATGCTGCAGCCAGGCGAGGCTGTCGGCAAAAAACGCCTGACGCTGATCCAGGGCGGGTTGGCAGCGCTGACCATCGCCAATCCAGCTCACGCCTGCGGGGTCGAGCAGCAGGTGCAAATCGTAGCGACGTGCGAGCAGCGCTTGCTCAATCCAGGCCGGGCAATCACCGAACAGTACCCGGCTCCAGAGCAGGTTGCTCAACAGGTGAGTATCGAGAATCAACAGTTCTGGCCGGCGTGCGCGGGCGGCGTCTTCCCAGGCCAACTGGCCACGTGCAATCGCGGGAATATCGCCGTAGCAGGTGTCTCGGCCCTGCTCGTCGATAAAGTGACGCACATACTCACCTACCAGCTCGCCGCCGAAATGCGCCTGGATTTCGCCACTCAACCAGCTTTTGCCGCTGGATTCCGGGCCGGTCAGCACCAGCACCTTCATGCGCTGACCAACGCCGGGTCGCGGCGCCATGCTCGCCAGCCCTGCACGGCGATCAGGGTGAACAACGCGTACAGTGCCGCAGTCAGGTATAGCCCTTTATAGAGGAACAGAGTGACGAAAATCACGTCCAGTACGATCCACAATGGCCAGCACTGCACGCGCTTCTGCGCCATCCACAGCTGGGCCACCAGGCTGAAGCCGGTCAGCGCAGCATCAAGCCAGGGTTGCGCAGCGTCGGTCCAGGTAGCCATCGCAGCTCCCAGAGCCAGACTGCCCAGCAACCCCAAGCCGAGACCGAACAGCATCGGTTGGGTATCGAGGTGGGTAACCTGACGGGCCTCGCGTTGGCTGTTCGGGCGTGTCCATTGCCACCAGCCGTAGAGTTGCAGCACGGCATAGACCAGCTGCAGGAGCATGTCCGAATACAAGCGCACTTCAAAGAAGATCCAGCTGTAAAGCAGCACCATCACCAGACCAATGGGCCAGCACCAGGGGTTCTGTTTGGTCGTGAGCCACACGGCGATAACGCCGAGCACGGCGGCGAACAGTTCGAGGCCGGACATCGGCGTTCCTTGGCGGTTCGGGGGAGGGCGGCGATTGTACCTTGTGGTGCGGCGGATGTAGGAGCGAATTTATCCGCGATGGACTGCGTAGCAGGCCCATTTTGGGGCCGCGATGCGCCCCATCGCGGCGGTCCGGCGTCCCGGTGAATCCGCTCCTACAGGCAACGCGGATGAACACACACCGCGTTGATCCCCTCGCTGGCAAGTCCGGCTCCCACCGATGTTGTATTACACCCGGAACTGCCCCAGCAACCGATCCACCTGCTCACGCAACTGATTCAAAGCCACCCCGGCATTGCTCGACTGCTGCGCCGCTGATGCCGTCTGGCGCGACAGGTCGGCGGTTTCTGTCACATTGCGGTTGATCTCCTCAACCACATGGGACTGTTGCAGTGTCGCACTGGCAATTGAGGCGTTGAGGGCGGTGAGGTTGTGCAAGGCCTGGCTGATGGCGTCAAGGCTGACACCGGCTTCGTTGGCTTGTTCGATGGTCTGGCGTGAGGCTGAGCTGCTGGCGTCGATGGCCTTGACCGCTGCTTCGGACTGACCTTGCAAATGCTCGATCATGCTCTGGATTTCTGCCGTTGACTGCTGGGTACGCTGGGCCAGCAGGCGGACTTCGTCGGCAACCACCGCAAAACCACGCCCCTGTTCGCCCGCCCGGGCAGCCTCGATGGCGGCGTTGAGGGCCAACAGGTTGGTCTGTTCGGCAATCGAACGGATCACTTCCAGGACGCTGCCGATGCGTGTGCTTTGGCTCGCCAAGGCCTGGATCACCGTGACGGCTTCATCGATGGTGCCTGACAGCTGGTCGATTTGCTGCAGGCTGCCGTGGATGCTTTGTTGACCCTGTTCGGCGCGGTGCTGGGCGTCGCGCATTTCGCTGGAGGCCTGCTCGGCATTCTTGGCGACGTCTTGCACGGCGTAGCTCACTTCATTGATTGCCGTGGCCACTTGCTCCATTTGCGCAGATTGCTGTTCGCTGTGTTGCTGGGCCTGGTTGGCGTTGCTGCCGACATCCACGGCGGATTGCCCCAATGCGTGTGCTGCGCCCTGCAGTTGGCCGATCACTCCCTGCAACTTGCCGGTAAAGCGGTTGAAGTGTTCACCCAACTGCGTGACTTCATCACAGCCATGGGTATCGAGGCGCCGGGTCAGGTCGCTTTCGCCGCTGGCGATCATGGCCATGGCATCCACCGCCTCCTGTAGGGGGCGCGAGATGCTGCGGGCAATCAGCACCACCAGCAGGGTCATGACCAGGGCAATGCCAAGCCCCAGAAGCGAGGCGTCGCGCAACTGGCGCAGGAATTCGTTTTGCATGTCATCAATATAGATACCCGAGCCGATAACCCAGCCCCAGGGTTTGAACAGCTGGATGTAGGAGGTTTTTTCCACTGGCTCGCTGGCGCCGGGTTTCGGCCAGCGGTAGTCGATGCTGCCGCCACCCTGGGTTTTGGCCAGCGCGACCATTTCGTTGAACACGGCAAAGCCGTCCGGGTCGCGAATCGCCGCAAGGTCCTGGCCGTCGAGCTTGGGGTTGGCCGGGTGCATGATCATCTTCGGCCCCAGGTCGTTGATCCAGAAGTAGTCGTTCTGGTCGTAGCGCAAACCACGCACGGTGCTTAACGCTTG
The DNA here is from genome assembly GCF_049310525.1 of Pseudomonas sp. GZD-222. Taxonomy (NCBI): domain Bacteria; kingdom Pseudomonadati; phylum Pseudomonadota; class Gammaproteobacteria; order Pseudomonadales; family Pseudomonadaceae; genus Pseudomonas; species Pseudomonas sp. GZD-222. Next base: position 6,312 of record NZ_JBMOWO010000063.1, on the reverse strand, counting down.
TTGCTGGGCGGCCTCGCGGCTCAGGGTGCCAGCGGCTTCGAGTCCCTGATAGTAGGCCAGGACGCCGGCGGCGGTTTCCACCACGTGGCGGGTCTTTTCGGCCTTGGCCTGGTACAGGTCGCCGTGGATCTGCCGGAGCATCAGCAAGCCCAAGGTCAATAGCATCACTACTGCCACTACCAGGATCAGCCACAAGCGGCGATTGATCGACATGCTTCGTAGAGTCTTCATGGAACGGTCACCCCGGATTCTTTTTATTGTCCTGTGCATCCCAGCATGGTTTCTTCCCGCCACCTACTCGACCAAGGGCTAAGTGTCCGAACCGCCAAGGTGTGTAGCGCCGACCAGCAGCGTTTATACGAGAGGTCTGATAGGATCTCGGCCCGGTCGGGGCAAACCTGAAGGGTGGCTGAACTTTTCTGCCGCTTTTGCGACCAACTGTCGCTGCAAACGACCGGGCATTCGAATCAGCTTTGGCTTATGGAAACTACAACGGGGGCATGCCGTCGGCATCGCTCCGTGGGGGAATAATGGATCTTTGGACCGGCCTGCAGGCCGTCATTTTGGGTATTGTCGAAGGCTTGACCGAGTTCTTGCCGATTTCCAGCACGGGTCACCAGATCATTGTCGCTGACCTGCTGAACTTTGGCGGCGAGCGGGCGATGGCTTTCAATATCATCATTCAGCTGGGGGCGATCCTGGCCGTGGTCTGGGAGTTCCGGCGCAAGATCTTCGACGTGGTGCTGGGTTTGCCGAAGGAGCAGCAGGCGCAACGTTTCACCCTCAATCTGCTGATTGCCTTCATGCCGGCGGTGGTTCTGGGCGTGCTGTTTGCTGACCTCATTCACCACTACCTGTTCAACCCTGTCACGGTCGCCGCTGCCCTGGTCGTGGGCGGCGTGATCATGCTCTGGGCCGAGCGTCGGGCGCATGTGATCAAGGTCGAGCAGGTCGATGATATGCGCTGGAGCGATGCCCTGAAGATCGGCTTTGTTCAGTGCCTGGCGATGATCCCGGGGACTTCGCGTTCCGGTTCGACCATTATCGGCGGCCTGCTGTTCGGCCTGTCGCGCAAGGCAGCCACTGAATTTTCGTTCTTCCTGGCCATGCCGACCATGGTCGGTGCTGCGGTGTACTCGGGCTACAAATACCGTGATCTGTTCCAGCCTGGCGACTTTCCGGTATTCGCCATCGGCTTCGTGGTCTCGTTCATCTTCGCCATGATTGCCGTACGCGGCCTGCTGCGCTTTATCGCCAACCACAGTTACGCCATGTTCGCCTGGTACCGCATTGTCTTCGGCCTGATCATCCTGGCGACCTGGCAGTTCGGCGTAGTCGACTGGGCCACGGCGAACGGTTGAGACGATGAGTCCTCCACAGCCTTCTGCTCGACGTGCCGTTAGCCGTAATGGCGCAATTCAGCACCCACGCAGCAAGCTACTGGCCTTCGTCGGCTTGTGCCTGTTGCCACTGGGTGGTGCCCTGCAGATGCTGGTCAGCGGACAGTCCTGGCTGCCCGCGGTGACCTATCCGCTGGCCAGCCTGTTGAGTTTTGCGCTGTATTGGCGCGACAAGCATCAGGCCCGTACTCAGGGCTGGCGCACACCGGAAAAGGTCCTGCACGCTAGCGAATTGTGTGGAGGCTGGCCGGGGGCGCTGCTGGCCCAGCAGGTCTTTCGGCATAAAACCCGCAAACTGTCATTCCAGCTGAGCTTCTGGGCGATTGTCGCTCTGCATCAGTTGTTCTGGTTCGATCACCTGGTGTTCGCCGGCCGTTGGCTGGGTAGCGCACTGGGGCCGTTGCTCAGATAAGCAAGCCCGGCTGCAGGCGCTTCGGGAGACGCCGGACCACCAACTGGTGGGAGCGCTGCAGCAGGTCGCAAAGCTCTTCGCGGCCCATGGAGTAGGGTGGCGTCATACTGATCCAGTGAGCACGCGCCAGGTAAGGCGCCGGGCGCACGCCGGGACGGTCGACGTAGCCAAGAAACAGATCGTTGTCGACCTTGAACGACAGGCCGGCGCCCGCCAGGTCGAGGACCGCGAACATCTTGTTATCGGCAATCGAGAACACCCGAATACCGCCCCATTTATAGTCTTCCCGTGCACCGGGCAGGCTCAGGCAGAACGCTGCCACCTGCGCTTCGCTCATTTTTCCCTCAGACATAACATTTCCCACAGTCGGCAAAAGACGCTACCAGGTGGTCGATCCACACCCGCACCGCAGGCAGAAGGCCGCGCCGATGAGGGTAGACCGCTTGCAGGTAGCCCCCAGGTAGTGACCAGTCAGGCAGCAGCCGCACCAGTTCGCCACGGTCCAGTTCCTCCTCGCAGTGCATGATAGGCAACGCCGTGAAGCCCAGACCGGCCATTGCCGCCTCTTTACGCACGATAAAATCATCAATGGCCAGGCGTGCTTCCATGGCCAATTCCTTATTGTGGCCGCGGCTGTCGAGCAAGCGCAGGTGCACCAGGCGGTCGGCGTCCACGGCGCCCAGCACCGGTAAACCACTCAGGTCTTCGGGCGTGGCCGGGGCATGAGCGGCGGCGAATCCTGGCGACGCCACCAGGTACATCTGTGCCTGGCGCAGGCGCCGGGAGACCAGGGCCGGATCTTCATCACCCAGATCACGTACGCGCAGGGCTACGTCGATGCCTTCGGTGATCAGGTCGACCCGGCGGTTGAGCAGGACCATGTCCAGCTGCACCTGCGGATACTTTTCGAGAAAGCGGCTGATCACTTGCGGCAACAGGGTGTGGGCCAGTCCTACCGGGCACGATACCCGCAAGCGTCCGCGCGGTTCACTGGTCATGCTGGCGACGGCTTCATCGGCCATCTCCGCTTCCAGCAGCATGGCCTGGCAGTGACGCAAGTAGCGTTCGCCGACGGCGGTCAGCTTCAATTGCCGGGTGGTGCGCTGTAGCAGGCGCGCCCCCAGGCGATCTTCCAGCTCGGCTATGCGTCGGGACAAACGCGACTTGGGGATCCCGAGCAGGCGTCCGGCCGCAGCAAAGCCACCGGATTCGACCACCCGGGCAAAGTAGAAGAGGTCGTTGAGGTCTTGCATGGCGATCACCATTGTCCTGTCAGTAGGACAAACTAACGCATTTTTGCTGACTTATCAGCTATTCATCATCCCGGTAGGATTCTCTCCATCGTGATCGCCCAGATGCGGTCTTCAATCAGGAGAGTCCCATGAAACTGTTGCATATCGATTCGAGCATTCTGGGCGACAATTCCGCCTCCCGTCAGCTGAGCCGCAGCGTGGTCGATGCCTGGAAAGCCGCCGATCCTTCGCTGGAAGTGGTTTACCGTGATCTGGCGGCCGACGCCATCAGCCATTTCTCCGCGGCCACCCTGGTTGCCGCCGGTACCCCGGAAGCGCTGCGTGATGCCGCGCAGCAGCACGAAACCAAGCTCAGCAGCGAAACCCTGCAGGAGTTTCTCGACGCTGACGCGGTGGTGATTGCCGCACCGATGTACAACTTCACCATCCCGACCCAGCTCAAGGCCTGGATTGACCGTGTGGCTGTGGCTGGTCAGACCTTCCGTTATACCGAAGCCGGCCCGGAAGGCCTGTGCGGTGACAAGAAAGTCATCCTGGTATCCACTGCCGGCGGTCTGCATGAGGGCCAACCGACAGGTGCTGGTCACGAAGACTTCCTCAAGGTGTTCCTCGGCTTCATTGGTATCACCGACCTGGAAATCGTCCGAGCCCACGGCCTGGCCTACGGTGAAGAGCATCGTGCCAATGCCCTGAGCGCAGCCCAGTTGCAGATCAGCAATGAGTTGTTTGCTGCTGCTTGACAAGCTGCAGCGCTTGATCAGAACCGACAGCAGACCATGTCTGCTGTCGGTTTTTTCATTGAGCTTTCATCCACACGGCAATGGTGCGCTCTATGCTTGATCGGTACCCGGTAGCTGATCATCCGGGCAGGGTGGACGCAAATGTGCAAGATCGCTGTGTTCTGGATGCTGTGCTGGCTTGGCGTTGCCAGTGTTGCGCAGGCAGAACCGGCGCAGCACTGGAGCGTCGGCCTGCACCGCCTGGTGTTCGCCGACCCGCTGGATGCACGACCTGTGCAGGCGCTGGCGTTCTATCCCTCCAGTGGTCCCGCCCGTAGTAGTCGTATTGACGGTTACCGGGTCGAAGCCAGTGAAGGTGCGCCGATCGCCATCGGGCGCTTCCCGCTCTTGATGGTTTCCCACGGCAACACCGGTACACCGCTCGCACTGCATGACCTGGCTAGCGCATTGGCACGACGGGGGTTCGTAGTGGTAGCGGTGACCCATCCAGGTGACAACGCCCGCGATCACAGCCGCCTGGGCACGTTGAGCAACCTCTATGGGCGGCCGCTGCAGATCAGCGCTGCCATCACTGCCAGCCTTGCTGATCCCATGCTGGCGCCTTATATCAGTGGCGAGCAGGTGGGCATGATCGGCTATTCGGCCGGCGGCGAAACGGCCTTGATTCTTTCGGGTGCGCAGCCCGACCTTGAGCGTTTGCGGCGCTATTGTCTGGAGCGGCCGCTGGATGCTGATGCCTGCAAGACCAAGGGTGTACTGATCGCCGATCGAGTCGACCTGAGTGCCGAGGCTGACCCACGGATCCATGCCCTGTTGCTCATGGCGCCCTTGAGCTTGATGTTTGGCCGCCACGCCCTGGCCCAGGTTAATGTGCCCGCGCTGATATACAGCGGCGACAAGGATCAACTGCTGGCTATCGACAAGAACGCCCAGGCCCTGGCGCGCAAGCTGCCGGTGACGCCCAACTACAAGTTGCTCGCGGGTGCCGGGCACTTTGTCTTCATGGCGCCGTGCGACGATGAGCAGCGCGAGCATATGGCGGCGCTGTGCAATGACCCGGACGGCGTCGACCGCGAGGATATCCACCTGTCGCTACAGACCGAAGCCGCGAACTTTTTCACTCGCACACTGGGCCGTCCCGCTCGTGCCGGACTCAATACCGCCGATCAGTAACCTCGAGCGCGGCGCGACAGCACCAGGGTCAGGCCGACGCCGCTCAGCGACAGCAAGGCAGCGATGCAGAAAATCGAGGCATAGCCCAAGTGCAAGGCCACCGCACCCATCAACGGACCTGCGATGGCCAGGGCCAGGTCGAAAAACACCGCATAGGCACCCAGGCCTGCACCACGGCTGGACACCGGTACCTGCTTGATAGCCTCCACGCCCAGCGCCGGATACACCAGCGATAGGCCAAACCCGGTCAACCCGGCGCCGACCAGTGCCAGCAACGGGCTGGGGGCCAGCCACAGCAACATCAGGCCGAGGGCCTCGGTGGTCATGCACACGATCGCCACTTGATAGCCGCCGAAGCGATTGACCGCATTGACGAACAGTAGCCGCGAGAGGATGAAGCACAGGCCAAAGGCGCTCAGGCACCAGGCTGCGCCGCGCCAGCCTTGTTCCAGGTAGAACAGGGTGACAAAGGTGGTCAGGGTTCCGTAGCCAATCGAGGCCAGGGTCAGGCCCATGCCACACGGCGCCACACGGGCAAACGCGGACCAGAACGGCAGGCGTTCACCGCGCACCACCGGGAGCGAGGGCTTGTTACGGATCGCCAGCAGGGCCAGCAACGCCAGCGCCGTCAACAGCAAGCCCAGCGTGGCGAAGTTCACCTGGTCCACCAGCATCACGCCCAACGGCGCGCCAATCGCAATGGCACCATAAGAGGCAATGCCGTTCCAGGAAATAACCCGTGCGGTGTGCTCTGCGCCCACCGCACCGATGCCCCAGCTCAAAGTGGCGACGCCAATCAAACCTTGGGCAATGCCCAGGCACACGCGCCCGGCGAGCAAGGCCAGCAGGCTTATCAGCGGTATATTGACCGTCAGGGCCGAAGCGCAGGTCAGCACACCGCTGATGGCAATGCCGATCAATCCGTAGATGATTGCCTGTTTGGTGCCTTTATTGTCGGCCACTCGCCCGGCGAACGGACGGCTGAGCAAGGTAGTGAGGTACTGCAGGCCAATGGTCAGGCCGGCAATGACCGCGCTAAAACCCAGTTGGTCATGCACATAGCCAGGCAACACCGCGATCGGCAGGCCAATGCAGAGGAAGGCTATAAAGGTATAGAAGACAATCGACAGGATCTGCAGCGTAATAGAGAAGGTGCTGACAGGCGCGGGATGTGACGCGGACATGAGCTCGTTCGCTGGCCGGCGGTGGGAGAGGGCCCATGATCGCTGGCGGCGAGGATAAAAGGAAGCAGGCTAACAGTTTTTAACAGCATCGGGGGGGGGGGGGGGGGGGGAGGGGGGGGGGGAGGAGGGGGAGGGGGGAGGAGGGTGTGT